>NZ_JBEXTX010000132.1:0-20162 GCF_040614175.1 Amycolatopsis sp. NPDC006131 | reverse complement strand
GGCATGCCGAGACGACTCGCCTCGGCGAACAGCGGGGCGATCTTCGCCGCACCGTCGAGCATCGAGTACTCGGTGTGCACGTGCAGGTGGACGAAGGAATCGTTCGACACCAGCAGGAACCTCCCCTTGTTTCACGCTGACTCCCGGCCTGGAGGGATCAGCCTAGCTCGCGGCACCGACGAAAAACGCGCCGACGTGCCGAGCGAAGTTTATTTGACCTCCAGTTCCAGTATGAGCTACGGTTCCGGCATGGCGAGATCGAAGGCCTTCGACGTGGACGCCGCCGTGGACAAGGCGATGGAGGTCTTCTGGGCGAACGGATTCGGCAGCACCACGCCCCAGCAGCTCGTCGACGCGCTGGGCATCGGGCGGGGCAGCCTGTACAACGCGTTCGACAGCAAGCACGCCCTCTACGAGCGGGCGTTGCGGCGCTACTACGAGCGCGAGACGGTCCGGCTGATCGAGGTGCTGGACGGACCCGGCCCGGCCCGCGAGCGGCTGCGCGCGGCGCTGGAGCTCGTCGTCGACGCGGCCCGCGAAGACCGGCGTGGCTGCATGATGGCCAACGCGGCGGTCGAGTTCGGCGCGGCCGACGAGGTGGTCAACCACCTGGTGCGGCGCACCTTCGAGCGGCAGGAGGCCGCCTTCCGCAGCACCATCGAGGAGGGGCAGCGGTCGGGCGAGATCGACCCCGCCGCCGACGCGCGGGCGCTCGCGTCGTTCCTGCTCACCACCATCAACGGCATCCGCGTGCTGGCCAAGGCCGACCCGGACCCGCACCGCCTCGCCGACCTGGCCGGCACCGCTCTGCGCGCGATCTGAACCCGCTGACCTGCGGCGTTTTTGCGCTGCCTTCATTTTGTAACTCTAGTTCAAGAAAGAGAGAGCACGTGGACCTGCAGTTGGACGGCAAGACGGCGGTCGTGACCGGCGCGAGCAAGGGGATCGGCCTGGCGGTCGTCCGCGCGCTGGCCGCCGAGGGCGTGACGGTGTTCGCGGCGGCACGCACCGTGAGCGAAGGCGTGCCGGTGCGGGCGGACCTGACGACCCGCGAGGGGGTGGCGCTGCTCGCGGAGCGGGCCGGGGACGTCGACATCCTGGTCAACAACCTCGGCGGCGTGACCATGGACAGCATGCGGGCGGGCGGTTTCCTGGACATCGACGACGAGGCGTGGCAGCGCACGTACGAGCTGAACCTGTTTTCGACCGTGCGGGTGACCAGGGCACTGCTGCCGGGACTCCTCCGGCGGCGCGGCATCGTGATCAACATCTCGTCGATCGGGGCGCGGGCGGCCTTCCAGCCGGTCGACTACGGCACGGCCAAGGCGGCGCTGACGAACCTGACGAAGGCGCTGGCCGAGGAGTTCGGGTCACGCGGCCTGCGCGCGCTGACCGTCAGCCCCGGCCCGACGCGGACCGCCAACTGGGCCGACCCGGAGGGGTACGCGGGCGAGCTGGCGGCCGCCGCCGGGGTCCCGCTGGCGGAGTTCCTGGCCGGCGTGCCCGCGTCGATGGGCATCACCACCGGCAGGCTGACCGAGCCCGAGGAGACGGCCGCGCTGGTGACGTTCCTCGCCTCGCCCCGCTCGGGCAACCTGACCGGCGCCGACTACCTGGCCGACGGCGGCGTGATCAAGACCGTGTAGTGACGAGCATCCGGTTGGCAGGCCGATGTGGCGCGGCGAGCCTCGGGGCGTGGTGATCCCCCTCGTTCAGGTAGTCCGCGACGGGCTCGTGGAAAGCGTCCACTTCGGATCGCGGGTCGTCCTCGGCCCCGGTGGCGAGGTGCTGGAGGCCGGGGGCGACGTCGACGAGCCGGGCTACCCCCGGTCCACGGCGAAGCTCATGCAGGCCGCCGGCATGGTGCGGCTCGGGCTCGACCTGCCGCCCGACCTGCTCGCGCTGGCGTCCGCGAGCCACTCGGCGGAGGAGTTCCACCTCGACGGGGCGCGCAAGATCCTCGGGGAGCTCACCGAGGACGACCTGCAGTGCCCCGCCCACCTCCCCCACGACCCGGTCCTGCACGACGTGTGGATCGCCGAGGGACGCGCGCCGCGGCGGCTCGCGCACAACTGCTCCGGCAAGCACGCCGCGATGCTCGCCACCGCGAAGCTGAACGGCTGGTCCACCCAAGACTACCTGGACCCCGCGCACCCGCTGCAGGTGAAGCTCGCCGAGACGGTGGCCGAGCTCACGGGCGAGCCGATCGCGCACACCGCCGTCGACGGGTGCGGCGCGCCGCTGTTCGCGATCTCCCTGCGCGGCCTCGCGACCGCCGTCCAGCGGGTCGCCACCGCCCCGCCGGGCACCCCGGAACACCGCGTGGCGGAGGCGATCCGCAGGCACCCGGAGATGCTGGCCGGCCCGAACCGGGACGTCACCCAGCTCATGACCGCCGTGCCCGGCCTGATCGCCAAGGACGGCGCCGAGGCCGTGCAGATCGCGGTCCTGCCCGACGGCGTCACGGTGGCGGTCAAGATCGCCGACGGCTCCGCGCGCGGCCGCATGCCCGCGACGCTGGCGGCCCTGCGCCGCTTCGCGCCCCGGTACGACTGGGACGACGTGGTAAACCGCTGTCCCAGCCTGCACGCGCCCAATATGGTCGGGCTGTGACGACACTCCGCGAAGAAGACGTCGACCGCTTCCGCCGCGACACCCCCGGCACGGACGAGGTCGTGCACCTCAACAACGCCGGCTCGGCCCTGCCGCCGCGGCAGGTCACCGACACGGTGCTCGACTACCTGCGGGAGGAGTCGGTGCGCGGCGGCTACGAAACCGCGGCCGCGCACGCCGACCGCATCCACGGCGTGACCGACGGGATCGCCCGGTTCCTCGGCGCGGAGGCCGCCGACATCTCGGTGACCGACAGCGCGACCCGGTCGTGGCAGGCCGTCTTCTACGCGTTCCGCTTCGAGCCCGGCGACCGCATCCTGACCTGCCGGTCGGAGTACGCCAGCAACGCGATCGCCTACCTGCAGGTCGCCCGCCGCACCGGCGCGGTGGTCGAGGTCGTCGAGGACGACGAGAGCGGCCAGCTGGACGTCGCCGACCTGGAGCGCCGCCTGGACGGCGACGTCAAGCTCATCGCGATCACCCACGTGCCGACCCAGGGCGGCCTGGTCAACCCGGCCGAAGAGGTCGGCGCGATCGCCGCGCGGGCCGGGATCCCGTTCCTGCTCGACGCGTGCCAGTCGGCCGGGCAGCTGGACCTCGACGTGCGCCGCCTGCGCTGCGACGCGCTGTCCGGCACCGGCCGCAAGTACCTCCGCGGCCCGCGCGGCACCGGCTTCCTCTACACGCACCCGCGGCTGCGCGAGCGGCTCGAGCCCGCGATGCTCGACCTGCACTCGGCCACCTGGACCGCGCCGGACACCTTCGAGATCGCGCCGGACGGCCGCCGCTTCGAGACCTGGGAACGCAACCACGGCCTCGTGCTCGGCCTCGGCGCCGCCGTCGAGTACGCCCTGGAGATCGGCCTGGCCGCCATCGAGGAGCGGGTCACCGCGCTGGCCGCGCGGCTGCGGGCGGACCTGTCGCAGATCGCCGGTGTCTCGGTGCACGACCAGGGCAAGCGCAAGTGCGGCATCGTCACCTTCAGCGTGGCCGGGACCGATGCGGCGGAGGTCCAGCGGGCGCTGGCCCAGGCGAAGATCAACACCTCGGTGGCGCGCCCCACCTCCTACCAGTACGACCAGGAGGTGCGGCGCCTGCCGGACATGGTGCGGGCGTCCGTGCACTACTACAACACCGAGGACGAGCTGCGCGCGCTGGCCGAGGCCGTGGAGCGGCTGGCGTAGCCGGTCATTCGCTGCGCAGGACGGCCGCGATGGGCGTCCGCGCGGCGCCGCGTGCCGGGATGAGCGCGCCCGCCACCGCGATGAGGATCCCGGCCAGTGCCAGCAGGGCCACCACCGGCGCGCGGTAGACGTCCAGGACGAACCCGAAGACGTCGGACTGGGCCGCGCGCATCATCGCGGGGGCGACCACCCGGTGCGCGAGGATCCCGAGCGGCACGCCGATCAGGCCGCCGACCAGTCCCAGCGCGCCCATCGAGGTCACCAGCATCACGGTGACCTGGCGCGGTGTCATGCCGATCGACTTCAGCATGCCGAGGTCGCGCCGCCGTTCGCGGGCGTTGAGGACGACGGTGTTGAACACGCCGAGCGCGGCGACGGCGCCCAGCACCAGGGTCAGGAGCGTGGCGGAGCTGATGAGCACCACGGCCTGGCTCGACGTGCCGTCGCGCGGGGGCAGCACGGTCAGGCCGGGGTCGCCGGCCTCGACCGCGGCCCGGTAGGCCTGCTGGTCGGTGCCCGGCGCGAGTTCGACCGTGTAGGTGTCGGCCCGCGCGGCCAGGTCGAGCAGCGTCAGCGTGGACCAGTCGGCGAAGATCGTGTCGGCGTTGTTGGTCAGCACGACGCCGACGATTCGCACCGGGGTGCGCTGCCCGGCGAGTTCCACGGTGACGGTGTCGCCGACCGCGAGCCCGCGCTGGTTGAGGAACCTCGACGGCACCGCCACCTGCCCCGGCCCGTCCGGCCAGTGGCCGCTCGTGACCTGGGGGGCGAGGGCCGCGGAGTCGCCGCGGGAGAACTCGATCGTCGCGGTCTGCTGCCCGCCGACCACGTTGACGATCTTCGTGGCCACCGCGGCGACGAGCTCCGCGCCGGGTGTCGTGCGCAGCAGCGCCTCGTCCTCGGCGTCGGTCAGCGTCGTCGCGGCGCCGGGCTTCGGCGACGCGCCGTCCGACAGCGCCGGCCCGCCCGCCACCACGTCGATGCGGTCCGGGTGGGACGGCCGCACCGCCGAGTTGTACGCGTTCACTGACAGGGTCACGCCGATCGCGAGGGTCACGGTGGTGACGCCGAGGACGACCGCGGCCAGCGTCAGGCCGCTGCGTGCCGGGCGCGCGAACGGCACCCCGAGGCCGAGGCTCACCGAGCGCGGCAGCCGCAGGCCGGACAGCCGGCGCTGGACGGCGAGCGCCCGCCCTGGCCGGGGCGCGCTGCCCGCGCTGATCGCCGCGGCCGCCGGCAGCCGGCGCGCCCGCAGCGCGGACACCAGCGCGGCCAACGCGACCACGGCCGGCATCCCGAGCAACGCCGCGACGTCCACCCAGACGTCGATGCCGACCGCTCCAGCGCCGAAGACCTGGAACGCGTCGGCCAGCAGCGGCCGCGCGACCGCGTTCCCGAGCACCGTGCCCAGCACGCACCCGGCGGCGGACGGGACCAGGACCATCACCAGGTAGACCCCCATCACCTGGTCCGGGGTGAAGCCGAGCGCCTTGAGCATCCCGATGTCGCGGTAGCCGGCCACCACCGCGCCGCAGACCACGTTGGCGACGATGAGCACCGCGACCGCGAGCCCGAGGAACCCGAAGACGACCAGGAACGGCACGTACACCCCGACTTCGGTGACGAGCTGCTGCTTCACCGTGAGGTAGGACTGCGCGCCGAGCAGCGCCCCGGGCGGCAGCCCGGCCGTCACCGCCGCTTGCCCGGCGGCGATGTCCGCGCCGGTCGCGGCCGCGGCGAACCGGTAGAGCACCTGGCTCGCGGTGGGCTGCAGCGCCGCCGCCTGGGCGGGGGTGACCCACGCGTCGGCGGACGCGCTCACCGAGTAGGCGAACCCGACGACGGTCAGCGCGGGCTGCCCCGGAACCTCGATCCGGCTCCCGAGCGGCACCAGGGTGGTGCCGGGGACCAGGTTCAGGACGATCTCGCCCGGCGCGGCCGCCCACCGGCCCTCCCACACGTCCACCCGGTCCACCGGCCCGCCGGGGTCCGCGCGCCCCACGGTGGTCAGGGACGGCCCGACGCGTTGCGCGCTCTGCGAGGTGTCGAGGGTGAGCTGGGCGAACGGCCCGGCCACCGCCTCGGCGCCCGCGGCGGCCCTGGTCAGCTGATCGTCGGTCACCTGGCTGCGGTCGAACGCCGCGACCAGGTCCGCGCCGCTCTGCTGCTCGTGCGCCCGGTCGAACGGGGCCGACGACGACACCAGCAGCCCGAGCGCCAGCACGATCGTCGCCGTGGAGATGGTCACGACCAGGCCGATCACCGCGGTCTGGAGCCGTCGGCGCCCCACCGCGGCCCGCGCCACCCGCCACACCGCGCTCACGGCGTCCGCTCCAGGCTGGTCTCGCGCGCGACCCGCCCGTCGGCGACCTCGACCACGCGGCTGGCGCACCGGGTGGCGAGCCGCTCGTCGTGCGTCACCAGCAGCAGCGTCTGCCCGATCTGGTTGAGGTCGAGCAGCAGGTCCATCACCTGCTCGCCGGACCGGCTGTCCAGCGCGCCGGTCGGCTCGTCGGCCAGCAGCAGCGCGGGCCGGTTCATCAGCGCCCGCGCGACCGCGACGCGCTGCCGCTCGCCGCCGCTCAACCGGGCCGGGTAGACGTTGCGGCGCCCGGCGATGCCGAGTTCGCCGAGCAGTTCGAGCGCGCGCTTGCGGGCCTGGCCGGCCGGGGTGCCGGTGAGCTGGGCGGCCAGCGCCACGTTGTCCAGCGCGGGCAGGTCGTCGAGCAGGTTGAAGAACTGGAAGATCATGCCGATCCGGCGACGGCGGAACAGTGCCAGCCCGGTCTCGTTCAGCTTCCCCAGGTCCTCGCCGTGCACGACGACCGAGCCGGACGTCGGGCGGTCGAGCCCGGCCACCATGTTCAGCAGCGTGGACTTGCCGCTGCCGGAGGGCCCCATCACCGCGACCGCCTCCCCGGCCCGGATCTCCAGGGAGACCCCGTCCAGGGCGACCGATTCGCTGTACTCCTTGCGCACGTCGGTCAACCGCACGACCGCGCCGTCATCTCTGGTCACGCCGGCCATCCTGCGGCCGAGTGCCCGGTGCGGGCATCGGTCCGGGGAGGTAACTCCCGGCGCGGGTCATCCCGGGGATGTAGTCCGGCGGTGGATGCGCGTCGCTCCGGGTCCTGACACAGTTGCCGGGTGTGGGAACTGGTTGTCGCCGCGCTGGCGTGCCTGGTGGCCGCCGCGCTGGCGGTCCGGCTCGGGCGCGCGCGGCGGGCGTTCGCGAGGGCGCTGGAGGAGCGCGGCTGGCTGCTGGAGCGGGAACGGGAGAGTGCGGCGCGCAGCGCGGTGGACGACGAGCGGGCGCGGATCGCGCGGGAGCTGCACGACATCGTCAGCCACAACGTGAGCGTGATGGTGGTGCAGACCGGGGCCGCGCGCCGGGTGCTCGCGACCGAACCCGCGCAGGCCGCGACGGCGCTGGAAGCGGTCGAGGCGGCCGGGCGGGACACGATGACCGAGCTGCGGAACCTGCTCGGCGTGCTCGCCCCGCCCGCCGACGGTGACGAGACCGCGGACCTGTCGCCGCAGCCCAGCCTGAGCAGGCTCAGCCCGCTGATCGACCGGATCGCGTTCGCCGGGCTGCCGGTGGAGGTCCGCGTGTCCGGCGAGCCGCGGCCGCTGCCGTCCGGAGTGGACCTGACGGCGTACCGGATCATCCAGGAGGCGCTCACCAACGCACTCAAGCACGGCGACGGGCGGCAGGCGGAGGTGACCGTGCGGTACTCCGACCGCTACCTGCGCGTCGAGGTGCTCAACAGCGGGCCCAGCGTGCTGTCCGGGGACGCCCCGGCCCCGTCCGGCGAGACCGAGGAGGGACGCGGTCTGCTCGGGTTGCGGCAGCGCGTGGCCGTGTTCGGCGGCGACCTGGACGCCCGGCGGCGCATCGGCGGCGGGTTCCGGGTCCGGGCGAAGATCCCGCTGGAGCGGCCGTGACCGGGCCGCGCGTGGTGATCGCCGACGACCAGGCCCTGGTGCGCACCGGGTTCCGCATGATCCTGGCCTCCGGCGGTGTCGACGTCGTGGGCGAGGCGGCGGACGGCGCGGAGGCCGTCGCCACCGTCCGCGATCTGGAGCCGGACGTCGTGCTGATGGACATCCGGATGCCGGCGATGGACGGCCTGGAGGCCGCGCGCCGCATCTTGGCGCGCGACCCCGGCTGCCGGGTGCTCATGCTGACCACGTTCGACCTCGACCGCTACGTCTACGACGCGCTCGCCGCGGGGGCCAGCGGGTTCCTGCTCAAGGACGTCACCCCGGAGCACCTGGTGGCCGCGGTGCGCCTGGTCGGCACCGGCGACGCGCTGCTGGCCCCGTCGATCACCCGGCGGCTGGTGGAGCGCTTCGCCGCGGCGCGACCACGTCCGGCGCTGCACCGCGACCTCGCCGTCCTGACCCCGCGCGAACTGGAGGTTCTCACCCTCGTCGCGCGGGGCCGGTCGAACGCCGAGATCGCCGCGGAGCTGACGCTCAGCGAGGCGACGGTCAAGACCCACGTGGCCCGCATCTTCGCCAAGCTGTCGTTGCGCGACCGCGCCCAGGCCGTCGTCCTCGCCTACGAAACCGGGCTGGTCTCCCCCAGCGACTGAACGGGCGTGGTCAGCACGCGGTCGTGCCCGGCCTCGCGCACCGGGCCGGTCAGCTCGAACGCGGCGCGGCAGGGCAGGTCGTCGGCCGAGCGGCCGGCGAACACCTCGATCGTGCCGGGTTCGACGATCCGGCGCAGGTCCAGTCCGGTGAACGCGAGCCGGTCGGCGTGCAGCCGGAACGTCACCGTCCGCGCCTCCCCCGCGCCGAGGGTGATCCGCGCGAACCCGGCCAGCTGCCGCACCGGGCGGGTCACCTGCGCGAGCACGTCATTCACGTACAGCTGCACCACCTCGTCCCCGGCGCGGTCGCCGGAGTTGCGCACCCGCACCGAGACCTCGACCTCGCCGTCGGTCGGCACCTCACGCGCGCTCAGCGTCAGG
This sequence comes from Amycolatopsis sp. NPDC006131, assembly GCF_040614175.1. Taxonomy (NCBI): domain Bacteria; kingdom Bacillati; phylum Actinomycetota; class Actinomycetes; order Pseudonocardiales; family Pseudonocardiaceae; genus Amycolatopsis; species Amycolatopsis sp. NPDC006131. The sequence goes on along the minus strand of NZ_JBEXTX010000132.1, from coordinate 11,386 downwards.
TCCTCGTAGTCGAACGTGGTGTAGGAAATGCCGTGCCCGAACGGGAACAGCGGGCTCGGGTCGAGGTTGCTGATGCCCTCGCTGTTGCCGCCGAGCGGGGGCTGCAGGTAGGTGCTCGGCTGCGCGCCTGCCACCCGCGGCACCTGCACCGGGAGCCGTCCGCCGAAGTTCGTCCGTCCGGACAGGACACCCGCCAGCGCCGGGCCGCCCTCCTCGCCGGGCATGAACGCCTGCACCAGTGCCGCCGCCCCGGTGTGGTCCCCCAGCGCGTACGGACGGCCGGACACCACGACCACCACCACCGGCGTGCCGGTGGCCAGCAGTTCGGTCAGCAGCCCGTCCTGCACGCCGGGCAGCCGCAGGTCCGGGGCGTCGCAGCCCTCGCCGGAGGTGCCCTCGCCGAACAGGCCCGCCCGGTCGCCGACCACGGCGATGCACACGTCCGCGTCCCGCGCGGCTTCCACCGCTTCGGCGAAGCCGGACCGGTCCTCGTCGCGGATCGGGCAGCCGGCCGCCGAGGTGATCACCGCGTCCGGCAGTTCCGCGCGCAGCGACTCCAGCAGCGACGGCGCCTCGACCCCGATGCCGTACTCGGGATAGCGCGGCAGCACGTGGTTCGGGTACGAGTAGCAGCCCATGAACGCCAGCGGGTCGTCCGCGCAGGGGCCGACGACCGCGATCCGCTTCGCGCGCAACGGCAGCGTGCCGTCGTTGGCGAGCAGCACCACCGACTTCTCCGCCAGCTCCCGAGCGATCGCCCGGTTGCGCGGCGAGTCCAGGTCCACCGGCCGCGCCCGCGGCGCCCAGTCCGCGTCGAGCAGGCCCAGCTCCGCCTTCTGCCGCAGCAGCCTGCCGACCGCACGGTCCACAAGGGACTCCGGCACCTCGCCCGAACGCACCAGCTCGATGAGTTCCTTGCCGTAGCACAGGGTGTCCGGCAGCTCGACGTCGATGCCCGCGGCCAGCGCGAGCGCCCCGGCCTGCCCGGTGCTGTCGGCGACCCGGTGCATGCTGCCCAAGAACGCGATGGCCCAGTAGTCGGACACCACCACGCCCTCGAAACCCCACTCGTCCCGCAGGATCCCGGTCAGCAGCGGTGCGTTCGCCGCCGCGGGCACCCCGTCGAGGTCGACGTAGGCGTTCATCACCGACCGCGCCCCGCCCTCGCGGATCGCCATCTCGAAGGGCGGCAGGATCACGTCCCGCAGCTCCCGCTGGCCGATCGACACCGGCGCGTGGTTGCGGGCCGCGCGCGACGCCGAATACCCGGCGAAGTGCTTGAGCGTGGCGACGATCCCGTTGCGCTCCAAGCCACGCACGTACGCGGCGCCGAGCGTGCCGACCAGGTACGGGTCCTCGCCGAGGGTCTCCTCGACCCGGCCCCACCGGTAGTCCCGCACGACGTCCAGCACCGGCGACAGGCCCTGGTGCACCCCGGAGGCGCGCATGTCGTCCGCGATCGCCGACGCCATCCGCTCGACCAGTTCCGGGTCGAACGTCGCCGCCCACGCCAGTGCCGCCGGGTACACGGTGGCGCCGTAGGTGGTGAACCCGGTCAGGCACTCCTCGTGCACGATCGCCGGGATGCCCAGCCGGGTCTCCTCGACGATCTCCCGCTGCAGCGCCTCGACCCGCGCCGCGCCCTCGGCCGCGCTGACCGGCGCCGTGCCGAACACCCGCGTCAGGTGCCCGATGCCGTTCTCCCGCGCCTGCTCGAACGGCACCCCGCCACGCGCGAAGACGTCCTGCATCGGCGCGACGTTGCCGTTCAGCTGCTCGTTGCCCGGCCATGCGCTGCCCAGCTGCGCCACCTTCTCCTCGAGGGTCATCTCCGCCAGCAGCGCCTCGGCTCGGGCTGCGGCGGGCAGCGCGCTGTCACGCCAGGTCGGTTCCGTCATGGTGCTCCTCGCAGGTTCGTCGTCGAATCGCGCACCACCAGGTTGGTGGCCAGCTCCACGTGGTGGGAGTCGAGGGTTTCGCCGGCAGCGAGCCGCATCAGCGTGCGCAGCGCGACGCGGCCCATGTCCTGCAACGGCTGCCGCACTGTGGTCAGCGCGGGCGTGGCCAGCTCGGCGAGCATGGTGTCGTCGAACCCGACGACCGACAGGTCCTCGGGCACGCGCAGTCCCCGCCGCCGGGCCGCTTCCATCACGCCCAGCGCGGTCGCGTCACTGCCGGCGAACACGGCGGTCGGCGGCTCCGGCAGGTCGAGCAGCCGCCCGCCCATCTCCAGCCCGTCCGGGTAGCCGAAGGCGCCGTGCAGGATCAGCCGCGGATCGACGGTCACGCCGGCGTTCTCCAGCGCCGCGCGGTAGCCGTGCTGGCGGGCCTGGCTGCAGGAGGCCTGCACCGGCCCGCCCGCGTAGGCGATGCGCCGGTGGCCCAGCTGCAGGAGGTGCTCGGTGGCGGACACCCCGCCGTTCCAGTTGGTCGCGCCGACGCTGGTCACCTCGACGCGCGGCAGGTTCAGCGGATCGATGACCACGAGCGGCAGCCCGGCGCGCGCGAAGCCCTCGACCTGGGCGCGGGTCAGCTCGGAGGTGACCACGATCAGCCCCTCGCGCCCGGCCAGGCGCAGGCGCCGCGCCCAGTCGTCGTCGTCGGACTCGGGCAGGCGCCCGACCACGACGTCCACCCCGGTTTCCGCGCCCGCCTCGGTGACCCCGCGCAGGACCTCCAGCGAGTAGGGGCTCACCAGGTCGTCGAACACCAGGTCCACCACGCGCGCCGGCCCTACCGTGCGCCGACCGGACTGGGGCACGTAACCCAGTTCCTTCAACACGTCCTGGACCCGCTGCCGGGTCGCCGCCGCCACGTCGCCGCGACCGTTGAGCACCTTGGAGACGGTCGGCAGCGAAACCCCGGCGGCCTCTGCGACCATCGCGAGCGTCGCGCGCTGGGAACCGGCAGGCACCGCACCCTCCAACCAAGTTTCTTGCCGAAAAGTTTCAGGCGACTATAACGCTATTTTCCTTGCCGAAACAGCTCTTGACGCGTCCGGGTGGGCCGCATATCTTCCGACACACACCAGAGTGTTTCCGAAAACTTTCGGACCTTCGATGGGGAAGGCGCATCATGACACTGGTCAAGCGGCGCACCGCCGTGATCGCGGCCGGACTGGCCGCGGTTCTCTCCCTCACCACCGCGTGCGGCTCCAGCGGTCCGTCCGGCGGGGGCGGCGCCACCGCGTGGGCGCTCACCGGCGGCGACGAGCAGACGTTCCGGACGTCCTTCGAGTCGTCCGGGGTCGACGCGCAGTACTTCGGCAACGACGCGTACAAGCAGAAGATCCGCACCGCGATCGGTGCGAACGAGGCGCCGACGCTGGTCTTCAGCTGGAGCGGCGGCCTGCTCAAGTCCTGGGTGGACTCCGGCAAGATCATGGACCTGTCCGCCGAGGCCGCGAACGACCCGGCGTTCGTGAACCGGTTCCTGCCGTCGGTGGCGCGCACCGGCGTGCTCGACGGCAAGACCTACGCCGTGCCGAACAACGGCATGCAGCCGGTCGTGCTGTTCTACAACAAGGAACTGTTCGACCAGATCGGCGCGCAGCCGCCGAAGACGTGGGACGACATGATGGCCCTGGTGCCGCGGTTCAACCAGGCCGGCATCGCGCCGTTCTCCCTCGGCGGGCAGAGCAAGTGGCCGCAGCTGATGTGGGAGGAGTACCTCGTCGACCGCATCGGCGGGCCCGAGGTGTTCAACAACATCGTCGCCGGCAAGCCCGGCGCGTGGTCGGATCCGGCGATCATCCGCGCCAACACGATGATCCAGCAGCTCGTCGACGCCGGCGGCTTCGTCCGCGGCTTCAACTCGATCGCGACCGACAGCAACGCCGACACCGCGCTGCTGTTCACCGGCAAGGCCGCGATGTACCTGATGGGCTCCTGGGCCTTCCCCACCATCAAGCAGGCCGACCCCGAGTTCATCTCGAGCGGCAAGCTCGGCTGGACCACGTTCCCCACCGTGTCCGGCGGCAAGGGCGACCCGGCGAACATCGTCGGCAACCCGGCCAACTACTGGTCCGTCTCGGCCACCGCGAGCGAGGAGCAGAAGCAGTCGGCGCTGCGGTACCTGCGCGAGGACCTGATGAACGACTCCTACGTCGACTCGCTGCTCGCCGGCGGTTCGGTGCCGCCGCTGACCGGCATCGAGGACAAGCTCGCGAAGACCGAGGACCCGCAGTACCTGTCCTACGTGTACGAAATGGCGAGCAAGGCGCCGAACTTCCAGCTGTCCTGGGACCAGGCGCTCTCCCCCGGCCAGGCCGACGCGCTGCTGACCAACCTGGAGCAGCTGTTCCTCAAGCAGATCACGCCGGAGCAGTTCTCCGCCAACATGAACGCGACGATCGGGCAATGAGCACGGTTCTCGAACAGCGGGACCGGGCGCCGGCACGCACGCCGGCGCCCGGCCGCGGCCGGCTGCGGACCGGCCCCAGCCCGCTGATGGCGGTGCCCGCGCTGGCGTTCTTCGGGGTGTTCGCGATCGTGCCGCTCGGCGGGGTCGCGGTGCTGAGCTTCATGGAGTGGGACGGCATCGGCGACCCGTCGTGGGCCGGGCTGGCGAACTGGGCCGCGGCGCTCGCCGACCCCGCGACCTACCACGCGATCTGGCTGTCCGTGCAGGTGATGGTGGTCAGCTGGCTGGTGCAGACGCCGATCTCGCTGCTGCTCGGCGTGCTCATCGCCGGGCGCGGCCGGTACCGCGCGCTGCTCGGGGTGCTGTACTTCCTGCCGATGCTGCTGTCCGCGGCGGCCATCGCGATCGCGTTCAAGGCGCTGCTCGACCCGAACTTCGGCATGAGCCGCGCGTTCGGGCTGGACTTCCTGTCGCAGGACTGGCTCGGCGACCCGACACTGGCGTTGTACGTGGTGATCTTCGTGATCGCCTGGCAGTTCGTGCCCTTCCACACGCTGCTCTACCAGGGCGGGGTGCGGCAGATCCCGAAGTCGCTGTACGAGGCGGCGGAGCTGGACGGGGCCGGCCGGGTGCGGCAGTTCTTCCACATCACGCTGCCGCAGCTGCGCTACACGATCATCACGTCGTCGACGATGATGCTGGTCGGCTCGCTGACCTACTTCGACCTGGTGTTCGTGCTGACCGGCGGCGGTCCGGGCGACGCGACGCGGATGCTGCCGCTGGACATGTACCTGTCCGGGTTCTCCGGCAACGACATGGGGCGGGCGAGCACGCTCGCCGTGCTGCTGGTGGTCGCCGGGCTCGCGCTGGCGCTGGGGTTGTCGAGGCTGTCCAGCTTCCGGCGGGGCAGCCAGCTGGAGGGGGCGTGATGCGGACCCGTCCGAACTACCTCGGCGGCCTCGCCGGGTTCGTGTGGCTGGCCGTCGTGCTGGTGCCGGTGTACTACGTGGTGGTGACGAGCCTGCGCAACCAGCGCGGGTTCTACGACGCGAACCCGTTGTCGGTGCCGACCTCGCCGACGTTCAGCGCGTACGAGCTGGTGCTGCGCAACGACTTCTGGCGCTACTTCGCCAACAGTGTGGTCGTGACGCTGGCGACGGTGGCGATCGCGGTCGCGGTGGCGTTGATGGCCGCCTACTACGTGGTGCGCGGCACGACGTGGTTCTCGCGGTTCACCTACCGCGGCTACCTGCTGGGCCTGGCGATCCCGATCCAGGCGACGATCATCCCGGTGTACTACCTGATCACGCGGGCGCAGCTGTACGACACGCTGCTGGCGATCATCCTGCCGTCGGTGGCGTTCGCGATCCCGCTGTCGGTGATCATCTTGGCGAACTTCCTGCGGGACGTGCCGAACGAGCTGTTCGAGTCGATGCGGGTGGACGGCGCCGGTGACTGGCGGATGCTGTTCAGCCTGGTGCTGCCGATGATCCGGCCCGCGGTGGTGACGGTCGCGGTGTACGACGGGCTGAACGTGTGGAACGGGTTCCTGTTCCCGCTGATCCTGACGCAGAGCCCGGACCAGCGGGTGCTGCCGCTCGCGTTGTGGTCGTTCCAGGGGCAGTTCCGGGTGAACATCCCGGCGGTGCTGGCGGCGGTCGTGTTGTCGACGCTGCCGGTGCTGGCGCTGTACATCCTGGGCCGGCGGCAGCTGGTCAGCGGCCTGACGGCGGGTTTCGGGAAGTGAGGTCGCGGACGGGCAGTAGTTCGATGGCCGCGCCGGACCGTTCGAGCAGGTGCGCGTGCTCGGCGCGCCTCGGGTCGGCCCGGTAGGCCTCGAACTCCTGCTCGCCCGGGAACCCGACGAGGTGCACCTCGGTGCCGTCGTCAAGGGATCGGACCCGCCGCTCGAGGCGGCCGCCGTACTCGGCCAGGAGGGGCAGGACGGCGTCCTCGTAGGCGTCGAAGGCTTCCGCGCCGCCTCCGGGGAGCCGCGCGATGAGCAGGAACGTGATGGTCATGGGCTCATCCAACCCGGCCACCCTGTTGGGCCGCTCCCACTCCCGGCACCAAGTTGCCGCGCAGCGACACGACCCGCATCACCGCCCGCGCACCACGCCCCGCACATCCGCCGCCGACGGCGCGCCCAGCGCACGCGAGATCCCCCGCGCCGCGGCGGTCATCACCGGCACCAGCGCCCTCGGCTCGCACTCGTCCACGTGCACGACCAAGCCCAATGCGGCCACCACCTCGTCACCGGCACCGCGGATCGGCGCCGCGATCGCCACCGCCTCCAGCGTCAACTGCTCCTCCGCCACCGCGACCCCGGTGCGCCGCACCTCCGCCAGCACCCGCCGCAGCTCCCGCGCGTCGGTGATCGTCTTGTGCGTGAAGCGCTTCAGCGGCGCCTCCAGCACCTGCTCCTGCACCTCGCGACCCGCGTGGGCCAGCAGTGCGAGCCCGGTCCCGGTGGCGTGCAACGGCCACCGCTGCCCCAACCGGCTCAGCACCGTCACCGTGCCGCGCGCCCGCAGCGTCTCGACGTACACCACCTCGTGCCCGTCCCGCACCGCCAGGTGCACGTGCGCCCGCGTGGAGTGGAACAGGTCCTCCAGGAACGGCTGCGCCAGTTCGCGCAGTTCCAGCCCGCGCGGCGCGAGCGCGGCCAGCTCCAGCAGGTGCAGCCCGATCCGGTAGCGGCCGTCGTCGTCGCGTTCGAGGGCGCCCCAGTTCACCAGCTCACCGGCGAGCCGGTGCGCGGTCGTCAGCGAAAGCCCCGCCCGTCGGCTGATTTCGCTCAACGTGAGCAGGCTGCGGCCCGGTGTGAACGCGTCGAGCACGGCGAGCAGCCGTCCCGCCGCGGTCATGGGGATCGGTCTCCGCACAGCCCTGTCCACGGCGGCTCCTCCGGGGGTCGGCGCTGACTCCGTCGGTTCCATCCTTGATCGTGTGCCGCCGCTCATACAACGGGCCTTCCGCATGGTGGAAGCCCTGTTGCGCCGTGGTCACACGCGCGAGTGGTCAAGTTGGCTCGATCGAGTTTCCGCGGCGCGCCCGCGGAGGACGACGTGGTTACGTGGCGGACCCCAAACCCCGACCACACCGAGGAAGATCGCTTGTGACGGCAACGACCACCCGGCAGGAAACCGTCCCGCTCACGTTCGGCGGATTCGAGTTCGCGGGCCGCATCGTGCGCGGCGGCGGCAGACTCGCGCCGATCGTCCTGGTGGGCGGCGCGTTCCAGCACAAGGACGCGTGGGGCCGGGTGGAACGCGATCTGCTCCGGCACGCCGACGTGATCACCGTCGACCTGCCCGGCTGGGGCGCGGCGGACCGGCTGCCGCCCGGCTACGGCGTGGACTTCCTCGCCGGCGCGCTCGGCCACCTGCTCGACCACGTCGCGCCGGAGCCGGTGCACGTCGTCGGCGCCTCCTACGGCAGTGGTGTCGCGCACCGGTGGGCGCAGCTGCGGCCCGAACGGGTGCGCCGCCTGCTGCTCGTCGGCACGATGACGCACGTGACCGGGCGGCTGCGCCGGCGCATCGCCCGCAGCGTGGAGCTGGCCGAGCAGGGCAGGCACGCGGAGTTCACCGCCGAGGTGCTGGACCTGATGCTCAGCCGCGCGCCGGGCATCCGGCGGCAGGCCGCGGTCCGCCGGTGCCTGGACAGCCTGGTGGGCGCGATGACCGACGCCGACGTCGCCAAGTACCTGGACAACACCCGGCGGCTGCTCGACCACCCCGGCGACGACGGCCGCGTCCTGCCCGTCCCCGTGCTGGTCACCACCGGGGAGCACGATCCGCTGACCACGCCGGTCCTGAGCCGGGCGGCCGCGGCCCGGTGCGCCGACGCCCGCTTCACCGCGATCCACGACGCCGACCACCTCGTGCACCTGGAGCGGCCGGCCGAGGTGGTGGACCTCGCGTTGCGGTTCTTCGCCGGTGAGCCGCTGTCCGGTCTGCCGTACTGCACCCCGGTCGAGCACGTGGTCTGCGGGGTGGCGCGGTGAAGCACGCCCTGTTCGTCAACGTCGCCGACCACGGGCACGTCAACCCCACCCTCGCCGTGGTGTCGGAGCTGGTGTCGCGCGGCTGGCGGGTGAGCTACGCGGTCGGCGCGGACTTCGTCCCGCAGGTGCGCGCGGCCGGTGCTGAACCGGTGGTGCTGCCGGACGTCCGGGACGGCAGCCCGCCGCCGGAGGACCTGATGGCGGGCGTGGCGATGTACCACCGGGACGCCGAGGCCGCCCTCCCCGTGCTGGAGGCCCTCGGCGAGGTGCCCGACGTGGTCGCCTACGACTTCGTCGCGTTCGCGGGCAAGGTCCTGGCGCGCAAGCTCGGCTTGCCGATGGTGCAGCTGTCGCCGACGCACGCGTTGTTCCCCGGCTGGGAGCGGATCGCGTTCGGCGTCGAGAACCTCTCGGACCTGCCGGTGTACCAGCGGTTCCAGCGGTTCCTGGACGCCAACGGCCTCGGCTGTTCGGTCGAGGAGTTCCAGGCGGTGGGCGACCCGAAGGTGGTGTTCGTGCCACGGGCGTTCCAGATTTCGCCGGACCTGCTCGGGCCGGAGCACACCTTCGCCGGTCCCGCGCTGGGCGACCGGTCGTTCCAGGGGTCGTGGCGGCCGCCGGCGGGGAAACCGGTGCTGCTGGTCTCGCTCGGGTCGTGTTTCACCGACCAGCCGGACTTCTTCCGGGCCTGCCTCGACCTGGCCGCGGGTTTGGGCTGGCACACCGTGATGGCGATCGGGCGGCACATCGATCCGGCGTCGCTGGGGCCGGTTCCGGACGGGGTCGAGATCGCGCCGATGGTGCCGCAGCTCGACGTGCTGGCCGCCGCGTCGGCGTTCGTCACGCACGCCGGGATGGGCAGCCTGCTGGAAGCCCTGTACCACGGGGTGCCGATGGTCGCGGTGCCGCAGATGGCCGAGCAGCGGCTGAACGCGGCGCGCCTCGCCGAGCTGGGGCTGGGTGTCACGCTCGACCGCGCGGAGGTGTCGGCGCAGACGCTGCACAACGCGGTGCTGCGGGTGTCGTCCGACGCCGGCATCGCGGCGAACGTGGCGGGCATGCGGGAGATCGTGCGGGCGTGCGGTGGGGCGGCGGAGGCCGCGGACGTGATCGAGAAGGCCTCGGTCCGGGAAGGAGCCGCGCTGTGACGACCCTGGAGAGCCCGGTCCGCGACGTCATGCTGGAGACCGACCGCGGCCGGTTCGCCGCGTGCCGGGCCGGGTCCGGCGAGCCGGTGGTGCTGGTGGCCGGGTACCTGGGGTCCAAAGAGGACTTCGCGCCGCTGTTGCCGCTGCTGGCCGCCGCCGGGTACGCGGCGTGGGCGGTCGACCACCACGGCCAGCACGAAAGCCCGGGCTCCGACGATCCGAGCGCGTACACGTTGTCCGCGATGGCGCAGGACTTGCTGGCGGTGATCGGCGAGGTCGGCGAGGGCGAGCCGGCGCACGTGGTGGCGCACTGCGCGGGCGCCGCGGTCGCGCACGCCGCCGCGGTGGCCCTGCCGCGGGCGGTGCGCAGTTTCGCGCCGCTGGGCAGCCTGCTGACCGGTTCGGAGAAGGAGACGGCGTTCCTCACCTGGTGCGCGGACGCGGTCGCCGCGGAGGGGGCGGCGGGCTTGCACACCCTGGTCGACCACTGGGTCCGCACGGATCCGGACCGGGCGGACCTGATGCGGGCCCGGTTGTCGACCACGCGCACCGGTCACCTCATCGGGTTCGCGCGGCTGCTGTGCGGGCCGCGGGCGGGGGTCGGCGAGCTGGCCGGTTCCGGGGTGCCGCTGTTGTTCGTGCACGGCGCGGACGACGAGTTCACCGGCTCGCCCGAGGAGTACCAGCGCACGGCCCGCCGGTTCGGCCGGGACGCGGTCGCCGTCGAGGGCGCCGGCCACTGCGTGCAACTGGACCGTCCACAGGAGACGGCCGCGGCGCTCACCGGGTTCTGGCGCGCAGTTTCAGCAGATCGTCGGCGAGTTCCGGCAGCGGAAGGTCGTTGACCTCGGTCACCGTGCGGACGGCTTCCTCGGGGAACGCGCCCGCGCCGGTGCAGGCGCCCGCGATCGCGCCGGCGATGGCCGCGATGGTGTCCGTGTCCCCGCCGAGGCTCGCCGCCGTGCAGCACGCCTGCCACGGGTTTTCCGCGTGGCGGAGCACCGCGAACGCGGCGGGCACCGATTCCTGGGTGGCGACGCTGGTGCCGATCAACGCGGGCACGTCGGCCGGATCCATGGTGCGGCTCCAGCGGATGCGCGCGGCGACGTCCCCGGCCGCGACCCAGTTCCCCCGCTTGGCGGCTCGTTCCGCGGCTGCCACGGCGAAGTCGATCGCCTCGGGCAGACTCGCCCCGTCGACGCCCGCGCTCACCGCCGCGGCGACCGCGGCAGCCCCCGCGAGGGCGACGCCCGTGTTGTGGGTGACCCAACTGGCTTCGACCACGCTGTCCACGAGCAGGTCGAGGTCGGCCGGATTCGCGATCCCCACCGGGGCGATGCGCATGGCCGCACCGTTCGTGGTGCCGTACTTGCCGGCCTTCTCGAGAGCTTCCCCCGCGGCGACGGCCGTGAGAGCGGCGCGCGTGGAGGGCCCGAGCAACCCCCGGATGCCGCGGCTGCGCAGGTCCCGCTCCCACTCCAGGAGCGCATCGGCGAGCCCGTGCGGATCGATCCGCCCACCCCCGGAGACCAGCAGCCGCGCGACGATCACCGCCTGCTGGGTGTCATCGGTGACACCGCCCGCAGGCAACCCCCGAGCCGCCGCGAAGCCCGTGACAGGTTCGATTTCCGCCGGCGACAGTCCTTCCGTGGGCATACCGAGCGCATCCCCGATGGCCAGACCCGCCAGGGCCGCCAAAGCACGTTCCCTCACCACCCCACGATCCCACCACCGAAGACGGCGCGCCAGCGCCCGCTTTGAACACAACTGAAGCTGGGTGGTCATCCCGTCGCCTGACACGCAACGATCACCTTGAGCCAGGGCCGCAACCCAGGCTGGGTCCGGCAGCCGAAAGCACAAAGCTTGC
>NZ_JBEXTX010000131.1:0-20169 GCF_040614175.1 Amycolatopsis sp. NPDC006131 | reverse complement strand
ACATCAAACAAAACGAGATTCAGATCTTAGTGAATGGTTTTAAGACGTGTGATCTCCCGATCACGCTACCGCCACGAGCGGCCTTTATGGTCCCGGGGCGGCCCCGCGCACCAGCGCGGGCCCCCGGCCTAGTGCGTGTTCGAAGCGGCGGAGCCGCTCGCACCACGCTCGCAACTTGCATCGCAGCGGGTTGCTCTACCCGCAGCGCCACGCAAGCTGCTTCCACACCACTGTTCAGCCCACATCGAAGTAGGCGCTCTCCAGGTATTCGTGGACTGCCTTCTCGGGCACCCGGAACGACTTGCCGACGCGAACGGCCGGTAGCTCGCCCGAGTGCACGAGCCGGTAGACGGTCATCTTGGAGACCCGCATCAGCGAGGCCACCTCGGCGACCGTCAGGAACTGGACCTGCCCGACGGCGGGCACGTCCTTGTTGTTCGACGGCATACGTCACCGTGCCCTTCGACACGTGCCGTGCCGCTCGGCTTCCCCACCGGGCGGTACCGACACGCACGTGCTTCACCCTTGAGGGTAGCGGGACACCTGGGGCCAATGCGACGCCCGGCCGGTACTTTCCCGCGAAAGAGCCCACTCGGCGGAGCCCGTTCGGCCTAGTCAGACGCGGTGCGCGCGGGTTTATTCGTGGGCTTTGCCGAGTTCGACGGACCGGTCCCGGGCGGCCTCGATGGCCGCCAGCAGCGCGGCCCGCACGCCGTGCTTCTCCAGTTCGCGGATCGCGTTGATCGTGGTGCCCGCGGGGGACGTGACGGCCTCCCGCAGGATCACCGGGTGCTCGTCGGTCTCGGCGAGCATCTTCGCGGCGCCCACGGCCGACTGGATGATCAGCTTCTCCGCCACCGCGCGGGGCAGGCCGAGCAGGATGCCGGCGTCGATCATGGCCTCGACCAGGAAGAAGAAGTACGCGGGCCCGGACCCGGACAGCGCGGTGACCGCGTCCTGCTGCGCCTCGGGCACCTCGACGACCTGACCGACGGTGCCGAGCATCTCCTTGACCAGCGCGACGTGCTCGGGCGTGGCGTGCTTGCCGGGCGACACGGCGCTCATCGCCTCGCCTACGACCATCGGCGTGTTAGGCATGACCCGCACGACCGGGACGCCGTCCGGCAGCCGGCGCTCGTAGAGGCTGGTGGGCAGGCCCGCGCAGAGCGACACGACCAGCGAGCCCGGCCCGACTAGCGGCGCCAGCTCGGCCAGCACGGGCTCGATGTCCTGCGGCTTGACGGCGACGACGAGCACGTCGGCGCGCTTGGCCGCCTCGGCGACCTCCACCCCGGCGATGCCGTAGCGCTCGGTCAGCTCGGCGGCGCGTTCCGGGTGGCGTTCGGTGAACAGCAGCTCCTCGGCACTGCGACCGCCCTGCAGCAGGCCGGCCAGCAGCGCCTCACCGATCTTCCCCGCCCCGAGAACCGCGATAACCGTCATGGCACCAGCGTGCCAAATCGTGCTCGGCCCACCGGTGCCAGGGTGAGCACGACGCCTGGCCCGGCCGGCGCGACCACCCCGCCGCCGTCCGGGGCGGACAACGCCGGCCCACCGGCGAGCCCGCTCAGGGGCCGGCTCCAGGATGAGCGCGACCGCCTCCACGAGCGGCGCGACCACCCGGGCAACCGTGCTGGGGTGGCGCAGCGGCGGGCCCCAGGGCAAGGCCGGCCCAGCATCGAGGAACAGCCCTCGCCCTCAGGTGAGGCATCGCAACGGCAACGGCGCCGCCCAGCGCGCACGACGCCGACTCCCGGGCGAGCCCGCTCAGGGGGCCGGTGCCAGGGCCAGCTGCCGCGCCTGGCAGACCAGCCGTCCGGCCGAGTCGATGACCGTCGCGTCCGAGTCGAACCACGCCTCCTGCACCGTGCGGCAGTCGACCTGCACGCGGAGCCACCCGGGCGCGGGCCGGGCGCGCACGAGCGCCGTCAGCTGGGCCGTCGGCGCCCAGCCCATCCGCCCGAGGTTGAACACCACCGGCGGGTTGATGTCGCCCGCGAGCAGCGCGAAGTACGTGTCCGGCACCGAGTAGCGCGGCTTCACCCACAGCCGCAGCCGCGGGTCGCCGTTGCGGCCTGCCAGGTACCCGGCGGTCGCCGGGTCGATCCGCACGTCGCAGCCCTTCGCCAGGTTGAACACGCCCTCCGACGTCTCCCCGGCCAGGTGGATCGCCCGCGGCGGCGGCTCGACCGGCATCTGCGGCAGGTCCGCCCAGTCCGCCCGGCGCACCGGCAACCGCCCGGTGGTGACCGTCGCTTCGACGCAGCTGCGTCCCCGCTGCTCCAGCCGCACCGCGACGACCGTCGCCCGGCGGCCGACCTTCCGGATGTCGGTCCGCAGCAGCGCCGGGCCGATCGCGGGCGGCCGGAGGAACTCGGCGCTCACGGCCAGCGGATCGGTCGAGGGCTCGCCGCGTTCGGACAGCACCGCCAGCGCCGCGCGGGCCATCAGCGCGATCAGGAATCCCCCGTGCGGGTGGGTGCCGATCGACCACTCGTGCCGCAGGTCGGCCGTCAACGTGCCGTCGCCCAGCGACCGGACCGCGCACGCGGCCTCGAAGGACGCGGGCTCCGGAACCTCTGCCGCGCTCACGAACGGCTTACCAGCGCGCGGAGGAAGAACGACAGGTTCGCGGGGCGCTCGGCTAGCCGCCGCATCAGGTAGGGGTACCAGTGCTCCCCGAACGGCACGTAGACGCGCACCGTCTCCCCCTCACCGGCAAGGCGCCGCTGCTCGTCGGGGCGGACCCCGTAGAGCATCTGGTACTCGTAGCTGCCCTGCTTGCGGCCGTACCAGCGGGCGCGCTCGGCCAGGATGGCGATCAACCGTGGGTCGTGCGTGGCGAACATGGGGTAACCGTCACCGGCCAGCAGCGAGTTCGCACAACGGACATAACCGAGGTCGACCTCGTGCGCCCGCGTGAACGCCACCTCCTCCGGCTCGGCGTAGGCCCCCTTGCACAACCGGATCCGCGAGTCCGCCACCGCCAGCGCACGCACGTCGTCCTCGGTGCGGCGCAGGTAGGCCTGCAGCACGCCGCCCACCCACGGCCAGGTGCGGCGCAGCTCGGCCAGCACCCGCAGCGTCGCGTCGGTCGTGGTGTGGTCCTCCATGTCGAGCGTCACGGTGGTGCCGCACTGCTCGGCCGCCGCGCACACCCGGTACGCGTTGTCCAGCGCGAGCCGCTCGTCCAGCCGCAGGCCCAGCGCGGACAGCTTGACGCTCACCTCGACCCGCGCGGCCAGGCCCTCGGCGTAGAGCCGGTCCAGCAGCGCCAGGTAGGTCTGGACCGTCCGCTCCGCCTGCCCGGTCTCGGTGACGTCCTCGCCGAGGTAGTCGAGCGTCACCCACAGGCCGTCGTCCACGAGCCGGGCGACGTGCGTCACCGCGTCCGCGATCGTGTTCCCTGCGACGAACCGCTCCACCACTCCCGACGTTCCCGGGGTTGTCGCCACGAGGTGGCGGACCACCTCGCTTCCGGCGGCGGCGAGGATCAGCGAGCGCAGCGGGTTCACAGCGGAAACTTTACGTGTTCATCTATCGGAAGCCCATGATCCGCGCCGCCCCCGAACGGGAGAAGTTGATCTTGTAACGAGCCTCACTGGCCCAGGTGGAACCGCGCGAACAGCAGCGCTTCGGCAAGATCGCGGGCGCGGTCCGCGGCGCTCACCGCGCGCCGCGTGTTGACCTCGAGAACCACCTGACCGGTGAACGACGCCGCGACCAGCTTCTCCAGCAGCTCCGCGCACGGCTGGTTCCCACGGCCCGGGACGAGGTGCTCGTCCTTCGGGACACCCGTCCCGTCCGCGAGGTGCACGTGCGTCAGGCCGCGGCCCATCCGCTCGGCCAGCTCCATCGCGTCCATCCCCGCCGCGGCGCTGTGCGACAGGTCGAGCGTGTAGTGGCGATACCCGACTTCCGTAGGGTCGATCGACGGCCGGAACGCGGACACCCGGGCATCCTTGCGGCCACCCGGCGGCCGGACCTTGAACATGTTCTCGACCGCGATCTCGACCCCGGTCTCGTCCTCCAGCTCGGCCACCAGGTCGGCGAACATGTCGCCGTAGCGGCGCTGCCACCGGAACGGCGGGTGCACGACAACGGTGCGCGCGTCCAGCTCGATAGCCGCCTCGACGCTGCGCCGCAGCCGCACCGCCGGGTCCGGCGACCAGACCCGCTGCGTGATCAGCAGCGACGGCGAGTGCACGGACAGCACCGGCACCCCGGTCTGCCGCGACAGCCGCCGCAACGCCCCGACGTCCTGGCTGAGCGGGTCGACCCAGACCATCACCTCGACCCCGTCGTAACCCAGCCGCTGGGCCAGCTCGAAACCGGCGCCGGCCCGCAACGGCCAGACCGACGCGGTGGACATCCCGATCGGTACCGGCACGCTCGCGCTACCTCGACAAGAGCAACAACGCCGCGGGCGAGACGGTCACGACGAGACCGACCAGCACGGCGAGCACCGTGGTCTGGATGTCGTCCGCGCGGCGAATGCGCCGCACGATCCACACCAGCCCGACGATCACGACCAGCGCGGCGATCAGCGCGGCGGCCGGGATCTGGCCCCACAGCCAGTTGAAGCCCAGCCACACGGCCGCGCCGCCGACCACGCCACCGGCCAGCTGACCGGCCATCGACAGCCACTGCTTGGCCGGCGACGGCTCCGGCTCCCGCTTCTTCGCTCGGGCGGGCTCGTCGGCGTCCGCCGCGGGCTCGTCGTCGTAGTCGTAGGGCTGCTCGGCGGCCTCCTCGGCGGGGCCGAAGTCGCCGAACTCGTCGACGTCGTCGTCATCGTCGGCGAACGGGTCGTGGAACCCGGTGGCCTCGAGCGCCTCGCCGGGGTCGTCCTGCGGCGGACGGCCGGGCGCGAACGGCGCGTGGAACCCGGTGGGCTCGTCGGCGTCCGGCGCGTCCCGCACCGGCGGCATCAGGCCGACCTCGGTCTCCTCCTCCGCCGGGGTCTCGTCCCGGCCGCGGCGCCAGCGCTGCAGCCCCGCGGGCGGCGCGGACAGCCCGGCAGGCGGCGCGTCCGGGGCGGGCTCCTCGGCCGGCTTGACCTCGCCGACCGGCTCGAACTGCTCCGTGCTCGGATCCGGCGGCGGGGTGACCCGCGCCGGGGCGCGGCGTGGACGGCGCGGCGGCGGGAACGTGCCGGTGGCGCGGCCCCCGGCAGGCGGCGCGTCCGGGTCGACCGGAGAGTCGAGACCGTCCAGGCGGGCGGCCAGCCCGGTGCTGGTCTCCTCGCCCGGCGGACGGCGGCGCAGCGGCGGCGGCACGGCCTCCGCAGGCGGCACGGGCAGCGCGCCGGACTCCTGTGGGGGCAGCGGCAACGCCCCGGACTCCTGGGGCGGGCGGCGCACGAAACCGGAGTCCTGTGGGTGCGGTCGCCGCAGCGGCATCGAGTCCTGCGGCGGGGGCGGCAGCGCGCCGGTGTTCGGGCGCGCGAACCCGCCCGAGTCCTGCTGACCGCGGCGCGGCGGGGCGCCGGGAGGCTCCGGGGTGACCGGCCGCGGCAGGGCGGCCGAGCTCTGCTGACCAGGCGGAACGGGCTGGCCGGGGGCGGGCGGCTCGGGCGTCACCGGCCGCGGCAGGGCCGCGGAGCTCTGTTGTCCGGGCGGCACGGGCTGCCCGGGGTTGTCCGACAGGACCGGTCGCGGCTTCGCCGCGGAACTCTGCTGACCGGGCGGGACGGGCTGGCCGGGCGGCGCGGGCGGGCCGGCGTGACCAGGCGGAACCTGCTGACCGGGCGGCGCAGCCGGGCCCGGTTCGGGACGGCGGAACCCGCCCGAGTCCTGGCGGCCGGGCGAGTCGGGCATGGCACGACGGCCGCCGTTGCGCCCGGGCTGAGCACCGTTGGGTCCCGCGCCGTTGGCGCGGACCCGGTCGATGATCGCCTGCGGGCCGGTCTCCGTCGGGTCCTGGGCGCGGCGGGGGCCCTCGTTCTCCTCCGGCGCGTCGTCGTCGGCCGCACGCCGGCGGCGCCGCCTGCCCTCGATGTTGCCGCCGTGCAGGGCGAGCAACTCGGCGACGGTCTTCTGCGAGCGGTCTTCTCGGCTCTCTCGGCTCATCGTGTCATCCCAAACAGCGCGTAGGGCCACAAGACGCGGGCTCGTGTACCGCACACGCCCACCACCGCCTTACGCATCCTTCCGCCTTTCACCGTGCCTGATCGAGCTCACCGAGGTCCAGCCGGTTGCTGTCACCGGTGGTTCTGCCGCGGCGAACAGTCGCCTCGTCACCGTTGGAGTGATCAAGTCGCCGCAGGATGACGCCCTCTCGCAGCGCCCAGGGACAGATCTCCAGTTCTTCCAGCGACAGCGCCCGCATCGCGGCCTGCGCCACCAGCGCCCCACCGGCCAGCTGGTGCGCGCGGCTCGCGCTGACCCCTTCCAGCTCGGCGAGGTCGGCCGCCTCCATCCGGGAGATGAACGCGATGAGCTGCCGCAGTGCGGTCTGGGACAGGGTACGGCGTACCCGCGGACCGGCTGCGGAGGGAGCCGCCCCGGTCAGCCTGGCCAGGGACCGGAAGGTCTTCGAGGTGGCCACCACGCGGTCCGGCACACCGAGCTTGGCGACCCGCTTCGCCAGCGGCGCCAGCTGGTCCTCCAGCCACGCCGACGTCGAGACCAGCTCGGACCGGGTCGGCGGGTCGTGGGCGAACCGGGTGCGGGTGATGCGGCCCGCGCCGAGCGGCAGCGACTCCGCGAGCGCCGGCTCCTCGTCGATCCCCATCGCGACTTCCAGCGAACCGCCCCCGATGTCGAGCACCAGCAACTGACCGGCCGACCAGCCGAACCACCGGCGCACCGCGAGGAAAGTCAACCGCGCTTCGTCAACACCGGACAGCACGTTCAGCTCGACACCGGTCTCGTCCGCGACCTTCCGCAGCACGTCGGAGCTGTTGTCGGCCTCGCGCACCGCCGAGGTGGCGAACGCCATCAGCTCCTCGCACCCGAGCTTGGCCGCGGAAACCTTCGCGTTCTCGATGGCCTCGACCAGCGCCTGCGCGCCCTGCTTGGAGAGGTGGTTGTTCTTGGTGATCTGCTCGGCCAGCCGCAGCACGGTCTTCTCGGAGTGCATCGGCGTCGGGTGGGCGCCACGGTGCGCGTCCACCACGAGCAGGTGGACGGTGTTGGAACCGACGTCGAGGACCCCTAGGCGCACAAAGCCCTACGGTACCGGTCCGCACCGTGTGCGGCCGCAAAGTGCCGGATAGGCCACCTCTGCTTGTCAGGACTCGAACTTGTACCCCAGCCCGCGGACGGTGACCAGGTGCCGCGGCGAGCCCGGGTCCGGCTCGATCTTCGACCGCAGGCGCTTGACGTGGACGTCCAGCGTCTTGGTGTCGCCGACGTAGTCCGCGCCCCACACCCGGTCGATCAGCTGACCGCGGGTGAGCACCCGGCCGACGTTGCGCAGCAGGTACTCGAGGAGGTCGAACTCCTTGAGCGGCAGCGACACCTCGCCGCCGTCGACGGTGACCACGTGCCGTTCCACGTCCATCCGCACCGGGCCGGCCGCGAGCACCAGCGGCGCCAGCTCCCCGTCCCCGCCGGTCTCGCCGCCGCGGCGGAGCACCGCGCGGATGCGGGCGATCAGCTCGCGCGCCGAGTACGGCTTGGTCACGTAGTCGTCCGCGCCCAGCTCCAGGCCCACGACCTTGTCGATCTCGCTGTCCCGCGCGGTCACCATGATCACCGGCACCGCCGAGCGCTGCCGCAGCTGCTTGCACACGTCGGTGCCGCTCATGCCGGGCAGCATCAGGTCGAGCAGGACGATGTCGGCGCCGTTGCGGTCGAACTCGTCCAGGGCCTGCTGGCCGTTGGTGGCGACCGCGGCCGTGAACCCCTCCTTGCGCAACAGGAAGGCCAACGGGTCGGCGAAGGACTCCTCGTCCTCGACGATGAGCACTCTCGTCACTACTTTCCTCCCTGGTTCCGGCCGTCCTTGGCGGCGGTCACGACGAGCCGCGACAGCTGCGCGGGGGTCTGGTCGTCCGGGGCCGCGGGGGTTCCGTCCCCGTTGCGCCCGGACTGGTGCATCGGGATCCGCAGCGTGAACGTCGATCCCGTGCCCGGCATGCTCCACAGCTTGACCTCGCCGCCGTGGTTGGCGGCGACGTGCTTGACGATGGCCAGCCCGAGGCCGGTGCCACCGGTGGCGCGCGAGCGCGCCTTGTCCGCGCGGTAGAAGCGTTCGAAGACGCGCTGCTGGTCCTCCTCGGCGATGCCGATGCCGCGGTCGGTGACCGCGATCTCGACCATGCCGCCGGACAGGCGCCTGCTGATCGACACCGGGCTGCCCTGCGGCGAGTAGTTCACGGCGTTGTCGAGCAGGTTCGACAACGCCGTGACCAGCAGCGTCCGGTCGCCCTCGACGAGCAGGCCGCTCGGCTCGTCGGTGGTGATCTCGATTTCGCGGGACTCCGCGGACAGGCGGGTGCGGCCCAGCGCCTCCCGCACGACGGCGTCCACCTCGACCACGTTCAGGTCGGGCAGCCGCTCGGCGCCCTGCAGCCGGGACAGCGCGATGAGCTCGCTCACGAGCGTGCCCAACCGGGTCGACTCGTGCAGGATCTTGCCGCCGAAGCGGCGCACCTCCTCCACGTCGTCCGCCGCGTCCAGCACCGCCTCCGCGAGCAGCGCGATCGCGCCGACCGGGGTCTTCAGCTCGTGGCTGACGTTCGCGACGAAGTCCCGCCGGACGGCCTCCAGCCGGGCGGCCTCGGAGTGGTCGACCGCCTCGACGACGGTGAACCCCTCGCCGAGCGGGCGGATCTCGGCGACCACGGCCTCCGGCTGGCGGCCGCGGGCCTCCAGCGGCGACAGGTCGATCTCCATCGGGTCGCCGGTCTCCTCGACCTGCTCGGCCGCGACCCGCGCGCGCGGGTCGGCACGATTGGCCTGGACCAGTCCGAGCGCCTCGGCGCGGCGGTTGAACAGCACCAGGTCGCCGAAGCGGTTCAGCACCAGGATCCCGTTGTTGGACGAGCGCACCAGCCTGAGCAGCAGTTCGGCGACGGTGGGGCCGGACGGCCGCCGCTGGGCCCGCCTGCGCTTGAGCCGCGGAACGAGGAGACCGGCGATCAGGCCGACCAGCAGACAGCCGACGGCCAGCAGGACCGCACCGGGCGCACTCACGGGTGAATCGTAAGCATGGAGGTGGCCGTTTGGCCTAGTACTGGCTGCCTTCTCGTGATGGCTGTGACACCTTCACAACGCGTGTTCGCAACCGGTTCAACCTGCGTTTACTCACCTCGACCCGGCTCGTGACCATTCACCCCGTCGAGCCGCGCGAGTTCCTCTTCGGACAGCCGCAGCGACGCCGCCGCGATGTTCTCCTCCAGGTGCCCGACGCTGCCGGTGCCCGGGATGGCGAGCACGTTGGGTCCCTGGTGGAGGGTCCAGGCGAGGCGGACCTGCGCCGGGCTGACGCCGTGGTCCCGCGCGATCGCGGTGACGGTCTCGTCCTCCGCGCCGCTGGCGATGGCGAAGAACGGGACGAACGCGACCTTCTGGTCGGCGCACAGGCGGACGAAGTCGTCGTCCTCGCGCCGGGCGGTGAGGCCGTACTGGTTCTGCACGCACACCACCGGCGCGATGGCCTGGGCCTCGGCGAGGTGCTCCGGGCCGACGTTGGAGATGCCCAGGTGCCGGATCAGGCCCTCCTGCCGGAGTTCGGCGAGCGCGCCGAACCGGTCGGCGAGCGAGCCGGCGCCGCGGTCCAGGGTGCTGCCGATGCGCAGGTTGACGACGTCGAGGTGGTCCCGGCCGAGCTGCCGGATGTTCTCCTCCACCTGCAGCCGCAGCTGCTCCGGGGTCGCCTCCGGCAGGAACGAGCCGTCGGGCCCGCGGCCGGGGCCGACCTTGGTGGTGATCACCAGGTCGTCCGGGTAGGGGTTGAGCGCGGTGCTGATCAGCTCGTTGGCCGAGCGCAGCGGGGAGAAGTAGAAGGCGGCCGTGTCGATGTGGTTGACGCCCAGTTCGACGGCCCGGCGCAGGACGGCGATGGCCTGGTCGCGGTCGAGCTTCCCGCCGCCGGAGATGGCCAGCCGCATGGCGCCGTAGCCCATGCGGTTCACGGTGAGGTCGCCGAGCTGCCAGGTGCCTGCCGCGCCGGCGTTGATCGTTTCGGTCATGGCTCCAGGTTGGTCCGGCGCTCGCGGACGCGCCGCCGCTTGGCAACTTGCTGCCACACTGGTTGTCATGGACGTGCTGGTGCGGGGTGAGGCCGAGTTGTTCGCGTGGACGGCCCACCTGTTCGCGTCGGCCCAGGAGATCTTCTGCGCCGCGAACGACCTGCACACGTGGGCGGCGGCGCACCAGGTGCCGCACAGCAGGCAGCAGGACATGACCGGCCGGACCGTGCGGAAGCTGTACCGCCCCGCGTCGCTGCTGCAGCCGGGCGGGGTGGCGCACCTGCGCGAGCGGGAGCGGCTGGGCGCGAAGATCCGGATCACGCTGGACGAGATCAACGAGACGATCGTGCTGGACCGGAAGGTGGCGATCCTGGCGGGCGACGCGGCGAGCGGCGAGCGCGGCTACACGGTCGTCACCAGCCCCGAGGTGATCGGCAGCGTGACGAGCCTGTTCAACGCGGCCTGGCGGGCGGGCACTGAGCTGGCGATCTACGAGACGGAGTTCGCCGAGGTCAGGGCGCTGGCGCCGCGGATACTCGACGAGCTGGCCGCGGGCAGCAAGGACGAGACGGCCGCGCGGGCGCTGGGCCTGAGCGTGCGCACCTACCGGCGGCGGGTGGCCGAGCTGATGGACGCGCTGGGCGCGACGTCCCGTTTCCAGGCCGGGGTGCGGGCCCGGCAGCTAGGACTGGTCTAGCGCTTCGAGGTGGGCCCGCAGCGCCGACAGCGCCTCGGCCGGCGACCACAGGTCCGGGTGCAGGACCCCGTTCAGGCTCAGGCCGTCGATCAGCGCCGTGAGCCGCCGCACCTCGGTGTCCGGATCGTCGAGGTCCAGCGCGGCGAGGACGCGCCCGACCAGCGCCCGCGTCCCGGACGCCGCCTCGCGTGCCAGGTCCGCCAGCCGCTCGTCGGTGCGTGAGGCGACCGCGAACTCGAGGAACACGGTCACCTCGGCCCGCCGGACGTCGTCGAGCGGCAGCAGTTCGGCCAGCAGTTCGGTGCGCGCCGCGCGGCGCTCGGCCGGGGACAGCCCGCCGACGTCGCCGAGAGCCTCGACCTTCTCGGTCAGCCGGGCGGACACCCGGTCGATGACGGTCCGCATCGCGAAGCGCATCAGCTCGGCCTGGCCGTCGAAGTAGTGCCGGACGGAGCCGACGTTCAGGCCCGCTTCGGCCGCCACCGTCCGCAGCGACACCCGGTGCAGCCCCTCGCGCACGGCCAGCCGGAACAGCGCGTCGGCAACTTCCGCCCGCCTGCTCTCCGGGTCCACGATCTTCGGCACCTGGCCTTTGTATCACAGGTGTGCTAACTTCTATTTATCACAGTTGGGATATAAAGGAGGGTGGCTGTGGAAACCGTGCTCACCGTGCTGCTGGTCCGGTTCGCGTTGATCGCGGCCGTGGCCATGGCGCTCGCGCTCGTCGTCCTCGCGGTCGTGCTCGTGCTGCACCGGCGCGGCAAGGGCGATCAGGCACGCCGGGTGGCGCGAACGGCGGCCGAGTTCGCCCAGCGCCGGATCGGGCGCTGAACGCGAAAACGCCGGCTCCTCCAGGGGAGCCGGCGTTTCGGCGGACTGGCGTCAGCGGCCCTGGTTGGCGACCGCGGCGGCGGCCTCGGCCGCGGCCTCCGGGTCGAGGTAGGTGCCGCCCGGGTTGACCGGCTTCAGGTTCTCGTCCAGGTCGTAGCGCAGCGGAATCCCGGTCGGGATGTTCAGGCCCGCGATGGCGTCGTCGGAAATGCCGTCCAGGTGCTTGACCAGGGCGCGCAGCGAGTTGCCGTGCGCGGCGACCAGCACCGTCTTGCCCGCACGCAGGTCCGGCACGATCGCCGAGTCCCAGTACGGCAGCAGCCGCGCGACGACGTCCTTCAGGCACTCCGTCAGCGGCGCGTCCGGGCCGTAGCGGACGTCGGTGTCCTGGCTGAACTCGCTGCCGCGCTCGATCGGCGGCGGCGGCACGTCGTAGGAGCGGCGCCAGAGCATGAACTGCTCCTCGCCGAACTCGTCCCGGACCTGCTTCTTGTTCTTGCCCTGGAGCGCGCCGTAGTGCCGCTCGTTGAGGCGCCAGTCGCGGCGCACGGGGATCCAGTGCCGGTCGGCGACGTCGAGCGCGATGTTGGCGGTCGAGATCGCGCGGCGCAGCAGCGACGTGTGGACGACGTCGGGCAGCAGCCCGCTCTCCGCGAGCAGCTCGCCGCCCTTGCGGGCCTCCTGCTGCCCGAGCTCGGACAGGGGCACGTCGACCCAGCCGGTGAACAGGTTCTCGGCGTTCCAGGTGCTCTGCCCGTGGCGGAGCAGCACCAGCGTCCCAAGTTCGGCCATACCCGCTAGCCTGCCAGAACACGGCGAGCGACCGGATGACGCCCGGCGCTTTCTACACACAGTGTGTTACCACTCGGTAGAGGTTCGCCCGACCACTCCTTGACCCGTTGAACACCGGTCATGAAAGTGACACTTGCTGCATACCGTTAACACAGACAGTGAGAATCACTCGAACGGAGTAACCAGTAGTCTTGTGATTACTGGTGGACATCTGACAAGTTGGCTTACGTCCCGCTCGGCTGGAATCCACGCACTCCCCAGCCGGACGCGGGGTACGACCGCAGCCTGTCTCCCCCCTGCCGGGCTGCGGCCCCGCCGGCCCCGTTGGCACTCCCCCTCGCCACCGGGTCCAGAAGCGGCGGGAGCGTTCGCGGGGCGGCTTGAGTTCGCGACTCCCCCTCCCTCAAGCCGCTCCGCCCGCTCTTCCGCGTGCTCGCTGCGCTCGCCGCGGGCGGGCGTTCGCACATTGCATTTGGGGGGCGACCCCCCAAACCCCCACGGTGCGAGCTTCTTGCGTTGGCGGGCGCTGGGCGCGATGGGCTTGGACCAGCGTCAGTCGTCGGTGAGGGTGCCGGGGTCGTGGGGGTTGTCGGGCTCTATCAGGTGTTTGAAGGCTTGTAGGTTTGCCAGGCTTTCGCCGCGGCTGACGCGCCAGTCCCACTCGCGCTTGATGCTCGTGGCGAAGCCCAACTCCAGGATCGTGTTGAAGTCGCCGTCCGCGGCTTCCAGCACCTGGCCGAGGATCTTGTCCAGTTCCGGCTCGGTCACCGCGTCCTTGCCGAAACGGCCCACCAGGTAGATGTCGCCCAGTGCGTCCACGGTGTAGTGGACGCCGTAGAGCTTCGCGTTGCGGCGCAGCAGGAAGCGGTAGACCTGCTCGTGGTTTTCGTCGGGACGGCGGCAGACGAACGCCTCCACGGCGAAGGCGTGGTCGCGTTCGATGAGCCAGGCGTTGGTCTGCAGCTTCTTCGTGCCGGGAAGGGTGACGAAGTACTTGCCCTCGGCCTTGCGGTCGTACTTCAGGCCGGCTTGGTCCAGTGTTGCCCGGACGACCTTGTCCAGCGTCATACGGCGACCTCCTCGTGCAGCGCGGCCAGCGTCCGCGAAGCCGCCACATAGCTCTCCAACAGGGCGTCCGTGGTGCGCGCCCACGAGAACCGCCGCGCGTGCACCAGCGCGTTCTCCGCCAGCTCCGCCCGCCGCTCCGGCCGCAACGCCACACTGGCCAGCGCCCCGGCCCAGTCCCGCGCCGCGTGCGAGGGCACCAGCAACCCGGACACGCCGTGCGCGACCGCCACCGGCAGCCCGCCGACCTCGGCCGCCACCACGGGCGTCCCGCAGGCCTGCGCCTCCAGCGCGACCAGGCCGAACGACTCGTTGTAGCTCGGCACCGCCACCACGTCCGCGGCGCGGTACACCTCCGCCAGCCGTTCACCCGGCTGCGGCGGCAGGAACCGCACCACGTCCTGGATACCCAGCGACACGGCGAGCTCACGCAGGGCCTGCGGCTGTTCCAGCCCGGTGCCCGACGGACCACCCACGACCAGGACGACCAGCCGCTCCCGCAGCTCCGGCTGCCGCTGGAGCAGGTGCGCGGCCGCGTGCAGCAGCACGTCCGGCGCCTTCAACGGCTGGATCCGGCCGGCGAACGCCAGCACCACGGCATCGCGCGGCAACCCCAGCCGCCGCCGGGCCCCGGCCTGCGAGCCGGGCACGAACCGGTTCAGGTCCACCCCGGGCGCGACCGTGTGCACCCGCTCCGGGGCCGCGCCGTAGAGGTCCACCAGCTGCCGCGCCTCGACCGGCGTGTTCGCCACCAGCCGGTCGGACTCGGCGACCACCTGCTCCTCCCCGATGACACGGGTGCGCGGCTCGGGCTTGTCGCCCTCGGCGAGCGCGGCGTTCTTGACCTTCGCCAGCGTGTGCGCGGTGTGCACCAGCGGCACGCCCCACCGGTCCCGCGCGAGCCACCCGACCTGGCCGGACAGCCAGTAGTGCGAGTGGATCAGGTCGTAGTAGCCGGGCTCGTGGAAGGCCTCCGCGCGCAGCACGCCCGAGGTGAACGCGCACAGCTGCGCGGGCAGCTCGTCGCGGCCGAGCGGTTCGAACGGGCCCGCCGGGATGTGCCGCACCAGCACGCCCGGCGCCAGCTCGGCGACCGGGGGCTGCTCGGACGAGGTCGCGCGCGTGAACACCTCGACGGCGATCCCGCGCCGCGCCATCTCGACCGCGGTGTGCGTGATGTAGACGTTCATGCCACCGGCGTCACCGGTGCCGGGCTGCTCCAGGGGTGACGTGTGCACCGACAGCACCGCGACCCTGCGCGGCCAAATCGTCTGCGTCCGTCGTGATCCGCGCAGCGAGATCGTCACCTGGTTCAACTCCCGTGTCAGTCTCTTTCCGCATCAGGGCGGAGCCCGTGAACGACAACGCCCACGGGCCCCCGACATCTTCCCAGCGGTGCGAAACCGTCACAGCGCGGACTTGGCCTGCCAAGCGCTCCAGCTGACGAGCCAGTCCATCACGTCCGAGGTGACGACCGGTCCGAGCCGCGACCCGGTGATCTCCACGGGGTCGCCGATCAGGGCCGAGTCGAAGTAGTTCTTCGCGTCGGCTTCCAGCAGGTTGACGCAGCCGTGCGAGGTGTTGGCCCGCCCGATGTTGGCCGCGTTGTCCTGGTTTTCGTGGATGAACTCACCGTGGTTGGAGAACCGGCAGGCCCACTTCTTGTTGACGTTGGTGTAGCCGTAACGCGCGTTGTCGAAGATCGCGCTCGGCTCCTTCGTCATGATGATGTAGGTGCCGTTCGGTGTGTTCAGGTTCACGTCCGAGTCCTTGCCGTTGCTGCACGGGTAGCTCTTGTACAAGGACCCGCCCCGGTACACGTTCATCTTGTGGTCCGGGGTGTGGATCTTCACGACCTGGTTGCGGCCGATCTTGAACTCGGTGGTGACGTCGGCGCGCGGGTAGGCCCCGCCGCCGAGGTCGATGCCGTACAGCTTCGCCTCGACCTTGACCGTGGTGTTGGCGGGCCAGTACTCCTTCGGCCGCCAGTCCACCTGCTGGTCGGACAGCCAGCCCCAGGAGCCTTCCACGTCGGTGGACGTCTCGATCTTCAGCGCCCGCTCCACGGCGGCCTTGTTCTTCACCGCGCTGGTGAACTTCACGCTCACCGGCATCGCGACCCCGACGGTCGCGTCGTCGGTCGGGTTCAGCGTGACGCGCACGGTGGAGGCCGGCTTGAGCGTCGAGAAGCTGCCGGTCAGCGTCACCGGCTTGCCGTCGGTGCCGGTGGCCGTCGCGTTGTAGGTGTAGGTCTTGTCGTAGCCGAGGGTCTCGCTGCTCGTCCAGGTGGTCTTGTCGTCGCTGAGCTTGCCCTCGACGGCCTTCCCGTCGGGGTTGGTCAGCTTGACCTCGGTGAGCGTGCCCTTGGCGACCTTGACGGTGACGGGCTGCAGCACGGGCACGTTCTTCGCGTCCGCGGCGGGTTCGGCGGTGATGACCGCGGCAGGAGGCGCCTCGCTCGTCGCCCCGCCCCCGGTCTGCGCGCCGCCGTCGTCCCCGCCGCTGGTGCACGCCGCGGCCATGGTCGCCGCGCCCGCGGCGAGCGCGGCCTTGAACACCGTGCGCCTCTCGATCACCTGTTACCTCCGCACTCCGTACTTCTCCCGGACGTCAAAGCGACGCCCGGCCCTGCCGCGTTACCGGCGTGTCCCCCGCTGGGAGTATGTGCGGTATGACGACCAAGCGAACCGCAGTGATCACCGGCGCCAGCGCGGGCATCGGCGAGGCGACCGCCCGCGCCCTCGCCGAGGCCGGATTCCACGTCGTGCTCGGGGCTCGCCGCCTCGACCGCCTGGAGAAGCTGGCCGCCGAGTTGTCCGGAACCGCACACGTACTGGACGTCACCGACCCCGGTTCGGTTGCCGCATTCGTCCAGCGGGTTCCAGATTGCCACGTTCTCGTCAACAACGCGGGCGGCGCACGCGGCCTGGAGCGCGTCGAGGAGGCCGACGAGGACCACTGGCGCTGGATGTGGGAGGTCAACGTCCTCGGCACGCTGCGCATGACGAAGGCGTTGCTGCCGAAGCTGATCGCCTCCGGTGACGGCCACGTGGTGACCGTCACGTCGATCGCCGGCCACGAGGTCTACGACGGCGGTTCCGGCTACACGTCAGCCAAGCACGCGCAGTCGGCCCTGCACCGCACGCTGCGGTCGGAGCACCTCGGCGACCCGGTGCGGATCACCGAGATCGTGCCCGGCATGGTCGAGACCGACTTCTCCGCCAACCGGTTCGACGGCGACACCGAGCGCGCCGCGAAGGTCTACCAGGGCCTCACGCCGCTGACCGCGGAGGACGTGGCCGACGTGATCGCCTTCGCCGTCACGCGGCCCTCGCACGTGAACCTCGACACCATCGTCATGAAGCCGCGCGCGCAGCTAAACGGCAGCCGCGCCCACCGCGAGTGACTACAGCGAGCAGTTGATCAGCAGTGGTTCGGGACGCAGCGTGACGCCGAAGCGGGCGTGCACGCCGTCCCGGACCTCGCGGGCCAGCGCCAGCAGGTCCGCGGTGCTGGCCGAACCGCGGTTGGTGAGGGCCAGGGTGTGCTTGGTGGACAGGGACACCCGCCCGCCCGGCCCCGGGTGGCCCTTGCCGAACCCGGCCCGCTCGATCAGCCAGGCCGCGGACAGCTTCACGCCGCCGTCGGCCGGGTAGCGCGGCATCTCCACGCCCTCCAGCGCCGGCGGGATCTCCGCGACGATCGGGTTGGTGAAGAACGAGCCCGCGCTCCACGTGTCGTGGTCGGACGCGTCGAGCACCATGCCCTTGCCCTGCCGCAGCTTCAGCACGGCCTCGCGCGCCTGCGCCGCCGGGACCCGCGCGCCCTGCTCGACGCCCAGTGTGCGGGCCAGTTCGGCGTAGCGGATCGGCGCGGACAGCCCGTCGGCGCGCAGGGCGAACCGGACACTGAGGACGATCCCCCAGCTCTCCCCCTTGAGCACACTGGTGCGGTAGCCGAAGCCGAGCTCGTCCGCGGTCATCGTGCGCACCTCGCCGGTGCGCCGGTCGTAGCACTCGATCGAGGTGAGCAGGTCGGCCACCTCGCAGCCGTAGGCGCCGACGTTCTGGATCGGCGTGGCGCCCACCGAGCCGGGGATGCCGGACAGGCACTCCAGCCCGCCGAACCCGGCCTCGACGGTCGCCGCGACGAACTCGTCCCAGTTCTGCCCGGCCGCGACCTCGACCTCGTCCCCGTCGATGCGCCAGCCGCTCGTCGCGATCTTGACCACGGTGCCGGGGAAGCCGTCGTCGCCGACGACGAGGTTCGACCCGCCGCCGAGCAGCAGCACCGGTCCCTCGACCGAGCACACCGCGGCCAGCAGCTCGTCGGTGGTCCCGGCCACCACGAACGCGCGGGCTGGGCCGCCGAGGCGCAGGGTGGTGTGCTCGGCCAGGGTCGTCTGGGTCGGTGTTTCGAGACGGCTCACGAGCACAAACGGTACTGTCTGGCCTCATGGCATCCCGTATCGAGCACCGCGCGGAGTACCCCAACGGCGTCTCCGAGGTGTTCCGGGCCGAGACGAGCGAGGAGGCGCTGACCGCCCGCCTCGCCGAGATCGGCGGCAAGAACAGCGCCCTGCTCAGCCATTCCGCGGACGACAACGGCGCCAGGTACACGCTGCGACAGGGCATCGAGGCGGACAAGCTCCCGCAGATCGTCCGCAAGCTGCAGCCAGGCGACCTCTACGTCGACCGCGAGCACACCTTCACCCGCGACGGGGACGGCTACACGGGCACGGCGCGGGCCACGGTGAGCGGGATGCCCGGCGAGATCACCGCCCGCACCGAGCTGCGTCCCCGTGGCGACGGCTCGGTCGTCGAGACCCGCGGCGAGGTCAAGGTCAAGATCCCGCTGGTCGGCGGCAAGCTGGAGAGCTTCGTCGCGGGCGAGCTGACCAAGCTGCTGGCCCGCGAGGCCCAGTTCAGCCGCGAATGGCTCGCGGCCCGGTAGGCGCGCCGACCCGAGGAACCACGAACCCCAACCGCCTGCGCCGCGTCGACCGCTGGCTGGCCGGCGCCCCCGAGGTGTCGGCCGCGCTGCGCCGCGTGCCGGACCCGCTCGTCGTGGACCTCGGGTATGGCGCGTCCCCGGTGACCACGGTCGAGCTGGCCGCGCGGCTGCGGCGGGTCCACCCGCGGGTCCGGGTGCTCGGGCTGGAGATCGACCCCGAGCGCGTCGCGGTCGCGAAACCCGCCGCGCGGCCCCCGTCGCTGGACTTCCGCCAGGGCGGTTTCGAGCTCGCCGGGACCCGGCCGAACCTGGTGCGCGCGTTCAACGTGCTGCGGCAGTACCCGGAGGACGAGGTCGAGGGTGCCTGGAAGCTGGTACTCGACCGGCTCGCCCCTGGCGGGCTGCTCGTCGAGGGCACCTGCGACGAGATCGGGCGACTGTCCACCTGGGTCACCCTGGACGCGGACGGCCCACGCACGCTCTCCTTGTCCTGCCACCTGGATTCGCTCGACCAGCCGTCCACTTTGGCCGAACGACTGCCGAAGGCGCTGATCCACCGCAACGTGCCGGGCGAGCGGATCCACGACCTGTTGTCCACACTGGACATCTGCTGGGCGACCGCCGCACCGCACCAGGCCTTCGGCGCCCGCGCCCGCTGGCTGGAGACCGTGCGGCTGCTCGCCGCGCGTGGCTGGCCGGTGCTGACCCGGCCGCGGCGGATCCGGCTCGGCGAGCTGACCGTGCCGTGGGCGACCGTGGCACCCGGAAGCAGGTAGGGACAACCCCACCAAAGTAGCGGGGGCGGCACGTACGGGCGTTCCCCGGGTTGTCCCTGATCTTGCCGTAAGTCCCTGGCTCAGGCGGTGTGCGCGGCGACACGATCGCCCCATGACCGCAACCCTCAGCAGGCAGTACGAGGCCGTCATCACGGCGGACTCCGACATCGTCCAGGCGTGCCAGCGACTGCGGCACCGCGTGTTCACCACCGAGTTCGGCGCGGCGCCGCACCCCAGCGGGCTGGACGCCGACGAGTTCGACGACGTGTGCGAGCACCTCGCCGTGATGCACGGGGGCGAGGTCGTCGGCACCTACCGGCTGCTGCCGCCCGGCCGGTCGGCGCGGCTGTACTCGCAGTCGGAGTTCGACCTGGACGGTCTGGCCCCGCTGCGGCCGCACCTGGTCGAGACCGGCCGGTCGTGCGTGCACCCGGACCACCGCTCCGGCGGGGTGATCAACCTGATGTGGTCGGCGATGGCGCGGTACGTCGTCGGCCACGGCTACCGCTACCTCGCCGGCTGCGCGTCGGTGTCGCTGGCCGACGGCGGGGCCGCGGCGGCCGCCACGTGGGCGCTCGCGCAGGCCAAGCACCGCCCGCCGGGCGAGCTGCGGGTCGAGCCGCACCGGCCGTGGATCCCGCTGCCGCGCACCGAACGCCCGCCCAGCTACGCCCAGGTCCCGCCGCTGCTGCGCGGTTACCTGCGCCTGGGCGCGTGGGTCGGCGGGCCGCCCGCGCACGACCCGGACTTCGCGGTCGCCGACTTCTTCACCGTGCTGGCGGTCGACGAGATCGGCGAGCGCTACCGCAGGTTCTTCCTCGGGGAGTCTCAATGATCGTGTCAAGCAGCTGTAGGGCTGATGGGCGGCGGTGAGTGGTGGAATTCGCGGCCGTCGCGCAGCAGTGCCCAGATGA
>NZ_JBEXTX010000130.1:0-20647 GCF_040614175.1 Amycolatopsis sp. NPDC006131 | reverse complement strand
TCCGGTTTGGGCATATCACCTTGAGCCAGGGCCGCAAGGTTGGCATGTTCGGCTGCCGGTTGGCGGCCTGGGTTGCGGCCCTGGCTCAAGGTGATGGCGCCGGTGTCAGACGACGGGATGACCACCCAGCTGGGTTGGGTTCAGGGCATGCGCTGCGCGCTCGCGGGCCCGCCGCAGCTCGCGCTTCGGCTGCGCTTGACGCTCGCCGCTGCCGCGTTTTGGCTGCGCTCGGCGCTTGGCGCTGCCGTGTTTTGGAGGCGCTTGGCGCTTTGGACGACTGGCGCTAACTGCGCGTCTTGCCGCGCCCCGCGCTACGCCCGGCACTGATGCGCCCCGCGCTAACTGCGCGCGCTGCCGCGCCCCTCGCGCGCTGCCACGCCCTGGCGGCGGCTCTCGCGCTGCGATGCCTCGGGCGCTTCAGCCCGTAGCGCTCTGGCTGCCGCACTGTCGCGGTTGTCGCCATGTTTCCCGGGCGGCCCGCGCCCCCGCGCATGCCTGCGTTGCCCGCTCCGTGCGGCGCCCCGCCCGGCGCGGCCGCGCGTCGCCGCGCCCCGCCACCCGCGCTACCGTGCCTACTCCGCTCCGCCCGCGCCGCCCGCGCCGCCCGCGCCGCTCGTGCTGCCGCGCCCGCTCCGCTCTGCGCGCGCCGCCCGCTCCGTTCGCGCTGCTGCGCCCGCTCCGCTCGCGCTGCCGCGCCCGCCCCGCTTCGCTCGCGCTGCCGCGCCGCCGCGCCGCCGCTCCGCGCCGCCCGCTCCGCTGCCGCGCCGCCGCGCCGCCGCTCCGCGCCGCCCGCTCCGCTGCCGCGCCCGCTCCGCTCGTGCCGCCCGCTCCGCTCGCGCCTCGCCGCGCCGCCGCTCCGCTCCGCTTCGCCCGCGCCGCCGCTCCGCTCCGCTTCGCCCGCTCCGCGCCTCGCTTCGCCTCGCTTCGCCCCGCTCCGCCTCCGCCTTCCCACCCCCACCCCGCCCGATTTGTCCGCTCCGCCTCACCCGCCGCAACCGCTGGCGCGCCCCCTCGCCTTTCGGCTACTGTCCAGTAACCACACATACTCCCAGTACGGTCGGCCCAATGGAGGTGCTGTCCATGCGTATTCCGCCCCGCTTGTCCGTGCTCCCCGGCAAGGTGGCGGAGACCGCCCGCGGCCTGGAGGTCATGTGGCGCGCCGGGCTCGTCCCGTTTCCCCGGCTGGACGAGGGCCTGCGCAGCGTGATCGCCACCCGCAAGGTGGGCCCGTTCGCCGCCGCGGCGCAGACCTCCGCCCGGCGCGATCCGAACGCCATCGGGCTGGTCGACGAGCTGGGGCCGCTCACCTTCCGCGAGCTGGACCTGCGCTCCAACGCCCTCGCCCGAGCCTGGGAAGAGCGCGGCGTCCGCCCGGGCACCGTCATCGCGGCGCTGTGCCGGGACCACCGCGGCCTGGTCACGGTCATGATCGCGGCGGGCAAGGTCGGCGCGCGCCTCCTGTTGATGAACACCGGCTTCGCGAAGCCGCAGCTCACCGACGTCGCGGCGCGCGAAAAGGTGCAGGTGCTCGTCTACGACCAGGAGTTCACCGACCTGCTCTCCGGCATCCCGGACACCGTCGACCGCTACCTGGCCTGGGTGGACGAACCCGACCCGGCGGACCGCATCCCCGTCCTCGACGAGCTCATCGCCAGCACCGACGACCGCCCGCTGCCGCCGCCGCCCCAGCGCGGCGGGTTCGTGCTGCTCACCAGCGGCACCACCGGCACCCCGAAGGGCGCGCCGCGCGAGCGGACCTCCGTGCTGGCCACCGTCCAGTTCCTCGACCGCATCCCGCTGCGCGCCGGCGAGGCCACGTTCCTCGGCGCGCCCATCTTCCACGGCACCGGCATCTCGCAGTTCATCCTGTCGTTCGCGCTCGGCTGCAAGGTCGTGCTGCGCCGCCGGTTCGACCCCGAAGCCACGCTGAAGGGCGTCGCCGACCACGGGTGCACCGCGCTGGTCCTCGTCCCGACCATGCTGCAGCGCATCGTCGACCTCGGCCCGGACATCCTGGGCAAGTACGACACGTCGTCGCTGCGGATCATCTTCGTCGCGGGCTCCGCGTTGTCCCCCGACCTCGGCAACCGCGCCACCGAGGCGTTCGGCGACGTGATCTACAACCTGTACGGCTCCACCGAGGTCGCGGTCGCCACCGTCGCCACCCCGGAGGACTGGCGCAAGGCCCCCGGCACCGTCGGCCGCCCGCCGGTCACCTGCAAGGTCCAGCTGTACGACGAGCAGGGCAACCGCATCACCGAGCCGCACGTCACCGGGCGCGTCTTCGTCGGCAGCGGCCTGTCCTTCGAGGGCTACACCGACGGCCGCCACAAGGAGATCATCGACGGCCTGCTCTCCACCGGCGACGTCGGCCACTTCGACGAGGACGGCCTGCTGTTCATCGACGGCCGCGACGACGAGATGATCGTCTCCGGCGGCGAGAACGTGTTCCCGGTCGAGGTGGAGAACCTGCTCGTCGAGCACCCGGACGTGCTCGAAGCCGCCGTGATCGGCGTGCCGGACGCCGACTTCGGCCAGCGCCTCAAGGCGATCGTGGTGACGAAGAAGGACTCCAAGCTCGACGCCGACGCGATCCGCGACTACGTCAAGGGCAACCTCGCCCGCTACAAGGTGCCGCGCGATGTCGAGTTCGTGCCGGAGCTGCCACGCAACGCCACCGGGAAGGTCCTCCGCAACAAGCTGAGCTGAGGCGCGCCGTGGAGGAGATCCGCCTCCGCCGCGCCCTGATCGGGATGTGCGGGACCCAGGTGGTCAGCTGGGGCGCGCTGTACTACGCGCTTCCGGTCGCCACCGCGCAGATCGCGGGCACCACCGGGTGGACACCGGGCACGATCACGCTCGCCTTCTCGGCGGGCCTGCTGGTCGCGGCGGTCGCGGGGATCCCGGTCGGCCGCCTGCTCGACCGGTACGGCCCGCGGCCGGTGATGACCGCGGGCTCCGCGCTCGCCGCCGTGGCGCTCGTGCTGGTCGCGACGGCGCCGAGCAGGCCGCTGTTCTTCCTCGCCTGGGTGGTCGTCGGCGTCGCGCAGGCGATGCAGCTCTACCCGCCGGTGTTCGCGGCGATCACCTGCTGGTACGGCGACCGCCGCGCGCGTCCGCTGACCGTCGTGACGCTCGTCGGCGGCCTGGCGAGCACCGTGTTCGCGCCGCTCACCGCGTTGCTGGTCGACCAGGTCGGCTGGCGCGCGAGCTACCTCGTCTACGCCGCGGTCTTCCTGCTCGTCAACCTGCCCGTGCACTGGCTGCTGCTCACGCCGGCCTGGCCGGACCACCGCACGCGACCGGCCGCCACCCCGGTCCGGCAGGTGACCCGCTCCGCGCGGTTCCGGTTGCTGCAGACGGCTATGACTCTGGCCGCTCTCGGGTTGTACGCCTCGGCGATCGTGGTCGTGCCGCTGTTCGTCGAACGCGGTCTGAGCCATGCGATCGCGTCGGTCGCGCTGGGGCTCGTCGGGGCCGGGCAGGTCCTCGGGCGGCTCGTCTTCGCGGCCGTGCCGCGCACCAGCGCGCCCGCGTCCCGCACGGTCGGCGTCCTCGCCGCGAGTTGTGCCGCGCTGGTCCTGCTGGCTCTGCTGCCCGGGCCCGCGGGCGCGTTGCTGGCGGTCGCGGTGGTGATGGGGATGGCCCGCGGCGCCTACACGCTCGTGCAGGCCACGGCGGTCGCCGACCGGTGGACGACGACCCGGTTCGGGGCGCTCAACGGGATGTTCAACGCCCCGATCACCGCGGCGACGGCCATCGCCCCGGGCGGGGCGATCGTGCTCGCCGAGCGGGTCGGCGGGTACAGCACGGCCCTGATCCTGCTCGCCGTGTTCGCGGCGGTCGCCGCCGTCCTCGCGGCCTTCACCTGAACGAGTGCCGTCGGGCTACCGAGACGGGCCGTTCGGCGACGCTGACCGGCCGGTGAGCGCTCAAACCCGACGATCTCGTGACGGTGGCGACTCGTTCCTGCACGATGAGTGATGTCGCGCCCTACCGCGACGTGGAGCGCGGCCCCCTGCTGCCACAGGGAGCCGCGCGGTGTCGACCGTCCCTCCCGGAGAGGAAGGCATCAACGTGCCCACCGTACAACCGCGCCGCGAAGATCCGCGTCACGTGCCGTCGCCGGAACGGCTGAGGATCGTCCTCGACGGCTCGTTCCTCGCGGCCGTCCGGCCCGCAGCTCTGAGGAACCCGCCGCTCGCCCGCGCGGA
The DNA here is from genome assembly GCF_040614175.1 of Amycolatopsis sp. NPDC006131. Lineage (NCBI taxonomy): Bacteria > Bacillati > Actinomycetota > Actinomycetes > Pseudonocardiales > Pseudonocardiaceae > Amycolatopsis > Amycolatopsis sp. NPDC006131. The sequence goes on along the minus strand of NZ_JBEXTX010000130.1, from coordinate 16,433 downwards.
CGGCAGCCGGCTGGCCGAGCGCGGGGTGCGCGTGTGGCGAGCCGCCCTGCTCGCGCTGACCACCGTGACGTCCCTGGCAATGATCGTGTTCGCGTTGCTGAAGGCGATCCCGCTGACGGCGCTGTCGATGGTGGCGCTGGTCGCGGTCAAGGTCGCCGACCACTGGCACAGCCGCAGGCTGACCCGTTCGATGTCCGCCTGAATCGCGACAGAACGACCCAGGGTTGGTTCCGGTCCCGCACTCCCGTCCGAAGCGGCGAACGACAAGCGGTCGCTGGTGCACGGTGAGTTGCCCCGGCGAGAAGTTCCCCTCGCGCTGCACGTGCACCTGAACGTGACGGGGCACGGGCGAAGCGCGACGAATCGAACGAACGAGCGATACGCAGAGGTGAATTGTCACCCGAAAGAGTGATGCGATTCTGGGAACTCGCGCACGGTGACGGCTGATCTTGGCTGCCATGCGGTTCGGTTCACCTGAACGACTGCACTGTCGCTGGGATGCAGCTCTGCCTAATCACGCTCGCCGTTCGGCGACCGGGACGAGCCGATCGTCGCGGAGTCGCCGAACTGACGCGCGAGTAACAGATCGATTTCTGCACTATGACTTCGTATCGCGGTAGGCCGCGATATGAAGCGCGGCCCCCTGCGGCAACAGGGAGCCGCGCGATTCATCAGTCCCAACCATGCAAAAGGAGGCACTGAAGTGCCCACGGTACAACCGGAGACTCCCGGAATGCCAGACGAGCCGTCGCCGGATCGGGGCGAGATCGTGCCGCCGGAGGTTCTCGGCGTGCGCAGTGCGCCGGGTGAGGATCCGGTCTGGGAGTTCGTGGAGCGCACGCTCGAAGGGCGCGCGCGGTTCTGGCGCGTCGTCGTCCTCGGGTTCCTGTGCGCGGCCGCGCTGGCGATGATCGCGTTCGCCCTGGCGAAGGCGATCCAGCCGGCCGTGCTGTGCATGCTCGCGCTCGTGGTGGTGAAGGTCGCCGACCAGGTCACCAGCCGCAGGCTCGAGTCCGCGTGAGGTCGGGGCCGGTCGCGGTGCGAGCCGCGGCCGGCCCAGTCACTCCCAGGAAATGCCGAACACCCCTGGCCCGTAGTCCAGCGCCACGGCGTGCACCCCGCCGGCCGTGTCCAGGTGCAGCTCCCGCCGCTCCTCGGTCTCCGCCGAGCCCCGGCGCGCGTACTGCCAGCACTTGCGCAGCGCCTCGGCCTCGTCGAAGCGGATCTCCAGCAGGTACTCGCGGATGGGGCGGCGAAACTCGCGGTAGTAGGTGTTCTCGCAGTCCGGGTACGGCGGCCCGCTGTTGGTGAGCGTGTACTCGATCAGGCAGGTCTCGCCGCGGTGGATCGGGCGGTCGAACAGCAGCTCCGCGACGGTCAGGCCGTGCTCCGGGTCGATCTCGACCCGCCCGCTGCGGCAGTTGCGCAGCTGGTGCAGCGTGGGCGCGGGCGCGCCGCCGTGGTCGTACACCAGGATCCAGCGGTCCTGCCGGTCGGCGGTCGCCTGGAACACCGAGCGCGTGGTCAGCGACCGCTGGCGGCCACCGGCCGCGATCTCGCACCGGTCGTGCAGGTTGAGCAGGTTCAGCCGGTGCTGCTGCTCCAGCGCGTGCGGCGCGCCGACCCGCTCCAGCAGGATGCGCAGCGCCTCCATCGGGAACTTGACGACGCCGTCCGCCTGCCGCCGGGACGGCAGCCCGCGCGGGCGCGGCGGCGGGAGCAGGGACAGCAGCTCACCGCGCTGCAGGCCGAGGACGTCCTCGAGCACCCGCACCGCCGAGATCGAGCTCTGCCGCTCGGGCTGCCGCTTGCCGGACTGCCAGTAGCTCAGGGCCGTGACGCTGATCGGCACGCCGCTGGCCTGCAAGCGGGCCTGGATGCGATCGAGACTCAGCCCACTGCGGGCGATCGCGGACCGGAGTCTGCTGGCGAACGGGCTCGGCACCGCGCGCTCGGACGTGGACACCTGCTACCACCTGGAAATCGACTTCGCCACCGCTGATGGTAGCAGTGTGTGACCTCTACTCGTCCGAGAATGATGATCAGGCCGTCATCCCATTGGGTGGTTAAGGAGTAACCCTATCGGGTGAGTACTGGTAACTGTGAATCATTGCCCCCGCTCTGGCCCCCGGGATTGCATGAGATCGCACCACCCGGTCGGGGAGAGGAGACGGCGGCTCATGCGGAAGCGCGCGATGTGGTCCGTACTCGCGGCGGCAGTCGTCGCCACGACGGTCTGGGCCGGGCCGGCTCAAGCCAGGGAAGGGCAGATCCTCGAAGCGGGCACTCCCGGCTCGGTCGCGGACAGCTACCTGGTCGTCCTCAAGCCGGGCGCCACCTCCCGGGCCGGCGACCTGACCAGCCGCTACGGCGGCTCGACGACCCGCACGTTCAGCGCCGCACTGAAGGGCTTCGCGGTCAGCGCCAATGAAACCGAGGCAAAGCGCCTCGCCGCCAACCCCGACGTCGCCTACGTCGTGCAGAACCACGTCCTGCACATCGCCGACGTGCAGCAGAACCCGCCGTCCTGGGGACTGGACCGCATCGACCAGGCGAACCTCCCGCTCGACTCGTCCTATCGCTACGACACCCCGGCGGACGACGTCACCGCCTACGTCATCGACACCGGCGTGCGCGCGAGCCACGAGACCTTCGGCGGCCGCGTCACCGGCGGCAAGGACTTCATCGACAACGACGACGACGCCACCGACGAGCACGGCCACGGCACCCACGTCGCGGGCACCATCGGCGGCGCTGAGTACGGCGTCGCCAAGGGCGTGCGGATCGTCCCGGTGCGCGTGCTCGACGCGCAGGGCAGCGGCACCACCGACCAGGTCGTCGCCGGGATCGACTGGGTCGCGCAGAACGCGAGCGGCCCGTCCGTGGCGAACATGAGCCTGGGCGGCAGCGCCGACACCGTCCTCGACGATGCCGTCCGCGGCGCGATCGCCAAGGGCGTCACCTTCGCCATCGCCGCGGGCAACGAGGGCGCCGACGCCGGCAACGACTCCCCGGCGCGCGTCACCGAGGCGATCACCGTCGCGGCCAGCGACCGGACCGACAGGCAGGCGAGCTTCTCCAACTACGGCAGCGTCGTCGACCTCTACGCGCCGGGCGTGAGCATCACGTCGTCGTGGGGAACCGGCGACACCGCGACCAACACGATCAGCGGCACCTCGATGGCCACCCCGCACGTGGCCGGCGTCGCCGCCCTCTACCTGGCCGGACACCCGGACGCCACACCCGCGCAGGTCGCCGACGCCCTGATCGCCTCGGCCACCCCGGGCAAGATCAGCGGCGCAACCCCGGGCACGCCCAACCGTCTCCTCAACACCGCTGGCTAGGCTGCGGGCGGGGACGGCGAGCGAAAGGACGGCCGATGGGCGCCATCCACCTGATCCGGCACGGTCAGGCCTCCTTCGGCGCGGCCGACTACGACCAGCTGTCCAGCACCGGGATCGAGCAGGGCGCCGTGGTCGGCGCCGAGCTGCTGCGCCGCAAGATCCGCTTCACCGAGGGCCGGACCGGGTCGATGGCCCGTCAGCGCGCCACCGCGGAGATCGTCCTGGACTGGCTCGGGGCGGGCGCCGCGGCCAAGGAGGACCCGCGCTGGAACGAGTACGACCACGTCGACATCGTCGCCCGGCACGGCGGCGGCGCGCTGCAGGACGCGAACGACCCGCGCGGGTACCAGGAGGTGCTGGACGCGTCGCTGGCCGCGTGGGTGCGCGCCGGTGACGACGGCCCGTGCGCGGAGACGTGGCCGCAGTTCGCCGAGCGGGTGCGCGGCGCGCTGGCGGACCTGGTCGCCGTGCTGCGCAAGGGCGAGAGCGCGGTGGTCTTCACCAGCGGCGGGGTGATCGGCACGCTCGCCGGGCACCTGCTCGGCGACCCCGCGATGGGGTTGCTGCAGCTCAACCGGGTCACCGTGAACTGCGGCATCACGAAGCTGGTGACCGGGCGCGGCGGGGTCACGCTGGTGTCGTTCAACGAGCACGCGCACTTCGAGGGCCGGGCCGCCCGCCTGCTCACTTATCGGTGACGGCCGGGAACACGTCCTCGATCAGGGTCACCAGCGAGCGGGACAGCAGGGTGTGCACCTGGTCGCGGTCGAGTTCGCCGCGCAGCAGCCACTCGCGGCCCGCGGCCTTGACCATGCCGCCGTAGGCGCGGATGAGGGCGTTGCAGACCTCGGCGTGCGCGGCGTCGACCTTCACGCCCAGCGCCTCCAGCACTCGGGCGGCCGAGCGGCGTTCGGCCTCGACGAGGATCGCCTCGACCTCCGGATCGCTGCCGAGGCCTTCGGGTGCGGTGGCGGCCAGCCAGGTCTTGCCCTGTTTGGTGACGAGGGTGAGGAACCAGTCGACCGCGACGCGTGCTTTCTCTTCGAGCGGCCCGTCGGTGACGATGTCCAGCGCCGTGGTCGGGATCGTCATCGTGCGGCGCAGCACCGCCAGGTAGAGCTCGCGTTTGGTGCCGAAGTAGTGGTTGATCAGCCCGCGGGCGACGCCCGCCGCCGCCGCGATGTCCGATGTGGACACGTCGGCGTACGGGCGCTCGCCGAACAGCCGGGCGGCGCAGGTGAAGATCTGCTCCCTGCGCGCGTCCGGTTCGAGTCTCCGCCACCGGGGCTGGGAGTCCGTCATGGGCGACATGCTGGCATGGGTCACCCGGGGGAGTTGTTCTTTTCCGACATGTCGGCGAATACGTCATTCGATCGGAGGCACGTGTTAAGAGCGTAACCCGGCGGAAGGGGCCGGAATGCGTGATCGGGATCCTGCCGGTATCGGAATTGCCGGTCTCGTGGTGCTGGCGCTGGCGTTCGTCGCGGCGCTGAACGCGGAATCGCTGCCGCTGATCGGCGCGGGCGTCTCGTACGAGGCGGAATTCAGCGAAGCGGGCGGTCTCGCGGTGGACGACGAGGTGCGGGTGGCCGGGGTGAAGGTCGGCAAGGTGGTGGACGTCGGCCTGGACGGTGCGTCGGTGCGGGTCCGGTTCAAGGTGTCGGACACCTGGCTGGGTGACCGCACGACGGCGGCGATCAAGATCAAGACGTTGCTGGGGCAGAAGTACCTCGCGCTGGATCCACAGGGGTCGCGACCACTGGATGGGGTGATCCCACGCTCGCGGACGATCGCGCCGTATGACGTGCTGGACGCGTTCCGGGACCTGTCGAAGACCGTCGGCGGGCTGGACACGGACCGGCTGGCCCGGTCGTTCGACGCGCTGTCGGCGGCGCTGCCGGGCGGCTCCTCGGTGCGGGGCGCGCTGGACGGCCTGTCCCAGCTGTCGACGACGATCGCGTCCCGGGATGCGGAGCTGTCGCGGCTGCTGGGCAACACGGCGGCGCTGTCGCGCACCTTGGCGGACCGGGATGCGCAGCTGGTGCGGTTGATGGCGGACGGGAACCTGGTGCTGGCCGAGGTGGCGGCCAGGGCGTCGGCGATCTCGGCGCTGCTGACGGGGGCGCAGTCGTTGTCCCGGGAGGTGCAGGGCCTGGTCGAGGACAATGACGGGGCGTTGCGCCCGGTGCTGGCCTCGCTCGACCAGCTGACCGGGATGCTGCAGCGGAACCAGGAGGCACTGGCGGCGGGCGTCGCCCGGTTCGCGCCGCTGGTCCGCTACGCCACGAACATCACCGGACAGGGGCACTGGGGTGACACGTACGTGTGCCTGCCGGTGGTGTCGGCCTGCTACTGAGGGGCTTGGTGCGTGCACGAGAGCGCCAGGTGGCGAGCCCGCGACAGAGCCGGTGGTGAGCGAACGAGAGGGCCAGCCGCGAAGGCGCGAGTGGACCAACCACCGACCACCCCGCGAGAGGACCAACCGTGCCCCACGGGAGAGCCACTCGCAGGGGCTCGAAGTAACCACTCATCGCGGCGCGGGAGGGGCGCTCGCGCTGCGTGGGAGGGCGGGTCGTGTCGCACGGGAGTGCCATTCGCAGGGGCTCGAGGTGACCACTCATCGCGGCGCGGGAGGGGCGCTCGCGCTGTGTGGGAGGGCCGGTCGTGTCGCACGGGAGTGCCATTCGCAGGGGCTCGAGGTGACCACTCATCGCGGCGCGGGAGGGGTGCTCGCGCTGCGTGGGAGGGCCGGTCGTGTCGCACGGGAGTGCCATTCGCAGGGGCTCGAGGTGACCACTCATCGCGGCGCGGGAGGGGCGCTCGCGCTGTGTGGGAGGGCCGGCCGTGCCGCACGGGAGAGCCACTCGCAGCGGCTCGAAGTGACCACTTATCGCGGCGCGGGAGGGCCATTTGCGCTGCGTGGGAGGGACAGTCGTGCTGCACGGGAGTGCCATTCGCAGGGGCTCGAGGTGACCACTCGCCGCGGCGCGGGAGGGCCGCTCGGGCCGCGCGAGAGAGCCAGTCGTCGCCGCGGGACAGGGCCACTGGCGATTGCACGAACGGACCGGTCACCGCCACCCGAGATGCCGACTCGCGACCCACGAGGGGAAAGTCTCTCGTGAACCACTACCTAACCCGGCTGTACCCCGCGAGCGAGCCAGTGGCGACCCCGTGGGCTCCGCTCGCGTCCAACCCAGACATCCACCCGACCCGCCTGCCCTCTAGCCACCAACCTGACCGCCCCAGGGCTGAGCCGTGCAGGGGTTTGGCGGTGCTTCCGCGCAGCAGCGCCTCACCCGAGCCGCCGCCTGCCCTCGCCGCCAACCTGCCCCCGGGGCCGAGCCGTGCGGAGGTCAGCCCCGCCGCCGGCGGCGGGGCTTCCCCGTGCTCCCGCGCAGCAGCACCTCGCCCGACACCCGCCGAACGCGACCCCGCGCCCCACCACCAGCACCACCGTCGTCCAGGGCCAGCTCCAGCGCCTCCGCCCCGATGCGCTCCAGCGGCAACGCCACCGTGGTCAACCCGAAGTCCCGCACCAGCGGCACGTCGTCGAACCCCGTGACCGACACGTCCTCCGGCACCGACAGCCCCGCCGCACGCAGCGCGCTCACCGCCCCCACCGCCATCACGTCCGACGCCGTCAGCACGCACGTCGCCTTGTGCTTGGCCGCCAGTAGGGCCTCCGTCGCCTCGTAACCGCCGTCCCGGTCGAACGAACCGGCGAACACGTCCCGTTCGGACAGTTCGATCCCCAGCCCGGCCAGCCCCTCGCGGAACCCGGCCACCCGATCGGCCACTGTGGTCAGCCGCGCCGGCCCGGTCACCACCGCGAACCGCCGGTGGCCCAGCCCGTGCATGGCCTCCACCAGTGCCCGCGCGCCGCCCCGGTTGTCGGGTGCGATGGTGTCCGCCTTGAGCGACCGGTGCCGCGTCACGGCGGCCACCCGCCCGCCACCGCGCCGGTACGGCTCCAGCTCGGCCGCCATCCGCCGCTCCCACGCGCGGTCCTCGAACGCCGAACCGGTCAGCAGGATCGCCGACGCCCGCTGCGCCCGCAGCGTCGACACGCACGCCAGCTCCCGGTCCGGATCGGCGAACGTCCCGGCGAGCATCACGAGCAGTCCGTGGCTGTCGGCCACCCGCATCACCCCACGGGTGATAGCCGCGAAGTACGGGTCGCTGATGTCGTGGCAGATCACCCCGACCGTCCGGCGCGACCCGCCGGCGAGGGCCTGCGCGTGCGCGTTCGGCGTGTACGCCAGCTCCGCGGCGGCCGACAGCACCCGCTCCCGCAGGTCGTCGCGCACTCTGGTCGTGCCGTTGAGCGCGCGGGACGCCGTCGCCAGCGAGACCTCGGCGGTCCTCGCCACGTCTTCGAGCGTCACGTGCGGCCGGTCGCTCATCGTTCCTCCCGCGGTCGGCGTTGCGCCGAATTCTAGGTCGGTTTCCGCTTTTTGCCTGGTCAGGACCACCCGAGCGAGTGGGGATCACCGAAAGTGACCTCGGAAATACCCAGCCGCCGCCGCGCGTTGCGGAATCACGGAGGAATCTGCCGAGACGAAAGGACCCCGCATGCTCTTCGGTGACGAGCACGTCCGCCGCTACGAGGAGACCGATGGTGAAGTCGGTCACGACTGGGAGAAGGGCGCCCCGATCCTGATCCTGACGACCACCGGCCGCAAGTCCGGCCAGGAGCGCAAGTTCGCCCTGATCTACCAGGAGCACGAGGGCGCCTACGTGATCGTCGCCTCCAAGGGCGGCGCGCCCCAGCACCCCGGCTGGTACCTCAACCTGCAGGCCAATCCCGAGGTCAAGGTGCAGGTCAAGGCCGACAAGTTCACCGCCAAGGCCCGCACCGCCACCGATGCGGAGCGCGAGGTGCTCTGGCCCAAGATGGCGAAGGTCTGGCCGGACTACGACGAGTACCAGAAGAAGACGGACCGCAAGATCCCCGTCGTCATCCTCGAGCGCGCCTGATCAGCGGCCGGTCGTGGGCCCGAGCACCCACGACCGGCTCGCCCGCGAGGGCATAGGGTGGCGGGTATGAGTGCGCATTTCGACGTTGTGGTGCTGGGTGCCGGGCCCGGCGGGTATGTCGCGGCGATCCGGGCTTCGCAGCTCGGCCTGAAGACGGCGATCGTCGAGGAGAAGTACTGGGGCGGCGTGTGCCTGAACGTCGGGTGCATCCCGTCGAAGGCGCTGCTGCGCAACGCGGAGCTCGCCCACCTGGTCACCAAGGAGGCCAAGACCTTCGGGATCAGCTCGGACGGGCCGATCACCTTCGACTACGGCGCCGCGTTCGACCGCAGCCGCTCGGTCGCCGACGGCCGCGTCAAGGGCGTGCACTTCCTGATGAAGAAGAACAACATTCAGGAGTTCACCGGGCGCGGCAAGTTCACCGACGCGCACACCATCGAGGTCACCGGTGAGAACGGCGTCGAGACCGTCACCTTCGACCACTGCATCATCGCCGCCGGCGCCACCACCAAGCTGCTGCCGGGCACCCAGCTGTCCGAGCGCGTGGTGACCTACGAGGAGCAGATCCTCTCCCGCGACCTGCCGGGCAGCATCATCATCGCCGGCGCGGGCGCGATCGGCGTCGAGTTCGCCTACGTCATGCACAACTACGGCGTCGACGTGACGATCGTGGAGTTCCTGGACCGGATGGTGCCGCTCGAGGACGCGGACGTGTCCAAGGAGCTGGCCAAGCGCTACAAGAAGCTCGGCATCAAGGTCCTGACCGGCACGAAGGTCGAGAGCATCGACGACAGCGGCGCCAAGGTCAAGGTCACCGTGTCCAGCGGCGGCAACCAGCAGACGCTGGAGGCCCACAAGGTCCTGCAGGCGATCGGCTTCCAGCCGCGCGTGGAGGGCTACGGGCTGGAGAACACCGGCGTCGAGCTGACCGAGCGCGGCGCCATCGCCGTCGACGGGCGCTGCCGCACGAACGTGCCGCACATCTTCGCGATCGGCGACGTCACCGCGAAGCTGATGCTGGCCCACGCGGCCGAGTCGATGGGCATCGTGGCGGCCGAGACGATCGGCGGCGCGGAGACCATGGAGCTCGACTACACGATGATCCCGCGCGCGACGTACTGCCAGCCGCAGGTCGCGAGCTTCGGCCTGACCGAGGCGCAGGCGCGCGAGCAGGGCTACGACGTGCAGGTCGCCAAGTTCCCGTTCACCGCCAACGGCAAGGCCCACGGCCTCGCCGACGCGGGCGGTTTCGTGAAGATCCTGTCCGACGCCAAGTACGGCGAGCTGCTCGGCGCGCACCTGATCGGCCCGGACGTCACCGAGCTGCTGCCGGAGCTGACGCTGGCGCAGCAGTGGGACCTGACGGTGCACGAGGTGGCCCGCAACGTGCACGCGCACCCGACCCTCGGCGAGGCGGTCAAGGAGGCCATCCACGGTCTCGCCGGTCACATGATCAACTTCTGAGGTTGACCTCCAGTTAACTGGAGGTGTCACCGTTGATCTCGCAGGTCGAGATCGAGGAGGCACCTCATGAAGGCAGCGGCGTTCACCGAGCCGGGTGGCCCGGAGGTTCTGCGCGCCATGGACGTCCCGGACCCGCAGGCGGGTCCGGGGCAGGTCCGGGTCCGCGTGCGGGCGGCGGGTGTGCAGCCGTTCGACGCGGCGGTGCGGGCCGGCTGGGAGCCGCCGTACGCGACGGGGCTGACGTGGCCGCGGATCCCCGGCAACGAGTTCGCCGGCGTGGTGGACCAGGTCGGGGACGGGGCCACGTGGTCGGTCGGCGACGAGGTGCTCGGCTTCAACGTGCTGGGCTGCTACGCCGAGTACGTGGTGGTCGGGCAGGACCAGGTCACGGCCAAGCCGGCCGGCATGCCGTGGACCGTCGCGGGCGGGTTCACCGCCGGGACGCAGACGGCGTACATGGCGTTGCGGCAGCTCGGCGTGGGCCCCGGGGACACGGTCCTGGTGCACGCCGCGGCGGGCTCGGTCGGCACCGCGGCGGTCCAGCTGGCACGGCTGTGGGGCGCGTCCGTGATCGGCACCGCGAGCGCGGCGAACCAGGACTACGTGCGCTCGCTCGGCGCGACGCCGGTCGTCTACGGCGACGGCTTGGAGGACCGGCTGCGAGCGCTTTCACCCGGCGGGGTGCACGCGGTCCTGGACGGCGCAGGTGGCGCCGCGCTTGATCTTTCACTCGCACTGGTGAAGGAGCGGCGTCGCGTGGTGACGCTGGTGGACCACGATCGGGCGGAGTCGCTCGGGGTGCAGCTGGTGCGCGGGCAGCGGTCGGCGGACCGGCTGGCCGAGCTGGCGCGCCTGTACGACCGGGGCGAGCTGAGCTTCCTGGTGCGGCGGACGTACCGCCTGGACGAGGCGGCGGACGCGCACCGGGAGATCGAGACCGGGCACGGACGTGGCAAGGTCGTGTTGACTGTCTAGCGGAAGGTGCCGGCCGCGGCGTGGTCGGCAAGAGCCTTCTAATCTCTAGGTCGAAGGTTCGGGCCGGCGTCGAGCGGGAGGTGCGCATGGGTGGGGTCGCCGTCGTGACGGGCGCCGGTTCGGGCATCGGACGGCACGTGGCGCAGGCGCTGCTGGGCGCCGGCTACCGCGTCGCGCTGGCCGGCCGGAGAGCCGACGCGCTGTCGGAGACGGCCGCGGGCTCGCCGGACGCCCTCGTGCACCCGGCCGACGTCGCCGACCCCGCCCAGGTCAGCGCCCTCTTCGAGGCGGTCGCGGACCGGTGGGGCCGGGTGGACGTGTTGTTCAACAACGCGGGCACCTTCGGCCCGGCCGGCGACCCGGACGAGGTCCCGGTCGAGGCGTGGCAGCAGACGGTGGCGGTGAACCTGACCGGTGCGTTCCTGTGCGCGCGGGAGGCGTTCCGGATCATGAAGCGCCAGGACCCGCGCGGTGGCCGCATCATCAACAACGGCTCCATCTCCGCGCACACCCCGCGCCCCGGCAGCGCTGCCTACACCGCTACGAAGCACGCCATCACCGGGCTGACGAAGTCGTTGTCGCTGGACGGCCGCCCGTACGACATCGCGTGTGGCCAAATCGACATCGGCAACGCGGCGACGGAGATGACGGCGGGAATCGCCAGGGGCGCGCGCCAGGCGGACGGCCGTGAGCTGCCCGAACCCACCTTTGACGCCAGACACGTCGCGGAAGCCGTGCTGTACATGGCAGGGCTCCCGCTGACCGCGAACGTGCAGTTCATGACCGTCACGGCGACGAAGATGCCGTTCATCGGCAGAGGCTGAAACGTTCCCCCGCCGTCCGGCGATAGGGGAAGTGACGGTGACTAAACTGCAGGTCAGGACGGCCTGTGGTCGTCGGCGCCAGGCCCTCGTAGCTCAGCCGGATAGAGCAAGAGCCTTCTAATCTCTAGGTCGCAGGTTCGAGTCCTGCCGGGGGCACTTCTTGGCTGGTCAGGACCCCGTTATCGGATCAAGGCCCTGACCGGCCCGTGCTTGACGCTTCTTTTCGGCGAGCGTTCCGAGCACCGCCGCTCGGGTGCTTCTGGGCCGGCAGTCAGCAACACTTCCCTTACGCGACTACATCTGGCTCCAGATCCTTGCCCTCGCCACGCAACACACCGGCGAAAGACGCAAAGGTCTCCGCGAACAACTCGGTGGGGACGGAGCCGTCGAAGGCCCAGACGCCCTCGGGCACGCTCAGCCGTGGCATCTTCTCGCCGAATGACTCGAAGCGGCGTAACACGCGCTCATGGATCTCCTGCACCAGCCCGATCCGCGCCTCGTCCTCACCGAGATGTGCGTCGTAGCTTGGGTTCATGACGCCGTTGATACGAACCGTGGCGAGGACGAACCACCACTCCCGGGCCGCCAGCAGCCAGCCTGGCGGCTCGGCCATCCGGTCGATTTCGGCGCACACCAAGTACATCCACGTCTCGGTGTGGGCGTCGGGCGCCCAGAACCCGACGCCCCGGAACCCGATGAATGTCCTCGGCATGTCCCTGATCCTGCTCTGAGCGACGACTCCCCGGCAAACCCGTTACCAACTGCAAGAACATGCCGGGACGGTTTCGGACACCCGCGAAGCACGACCAAGAGGTGAGTAGCGCTCGCGGCGCAAGGGTTTCTACGACGAGTGGCGGGTGGTGACGCCGGCCAGCACAAGATCGATTCCGGCAAGGAACTGTTCCCGGTCGTCGTGGTTGCGCATCTGCTTCGCGACGCCGCGGGTGAACGGGTAGGCCTCCGGGTCGAGGTTCTCCCAGCTCCTCGCCACCGTGTCGAGGAAGGCCTCCCGCGTCGTGCTGACTTCGGCTGTCGCGGTTTGGCCCGCGGTGCCGAGGATGTAGTGCACCAGCACCGACGTCGCGGTGAACCAGCTGTGTTCGGGGACCCCCAGGGCGCCGATCTGGCGTCCGATGGCCTCGAAGATCCGCGGCGCCACCGGGCCCCCGGGGTTGCGGGTCAGCTGCATCAACAGCTGCGTCGCGAGCCACGGGTGCTGCTCGATCGCGTCGAACAGGCCCAGCGCGACGGCGCGGATCTCCTCCTGCGGCGAACCCGCGGACGCGGCGGGGAGCGCCTCGGCCACGACCGCGTCCGTCGCCGTGGTCAGCAGCTCGTCCTTGTTCGCCACGTGCCAGTAGATCGCGCCCGCGCCGGTGGCGAGCCGTTCGGTCAGCGTCCGGAACGTCAGCCCGGCCTCACCCGCCGCGTCCAGCAGCTCGACGGCCGCTTCGACGATCCGCTCCCGGGAGAGCGCCTCCGTGCGCCGGTTCCGTGGTGGCATGCCCCCCATCTTGACACATCTGGAATGTCGTTCCACGATGGAATGGCATTCCAAAAGGAGGGGACATGAACAACCACGTCACGATCGTCGGCGCGGGGCTGGGCGGTCTCACGCTCGCTCGCGTCCTGCACGTCCACGGCATCCCGGTGACGGTCTACGAAGCGGAGGCGTCCGCGGGGGCCCGCGCCCAAGGCGGGATGCTCGACATCCACGAGCACGACGGCCAGCCCGCTCTCCGCGCGGCGAACCTGTTCGACGAGTTCCGCGGCATCATCCTGGAGGGCCGCGAGGCGACCAGGGTCCTCGCGCCGGACGGTGCGGTCCTGCTCGACCAGCCCGACGACGGCACGGCCGGGCGCCCGGAGGTCCAGCGCGGCGAGCTGCGGCGGATCCTGCTCGACTCGCTCCCGGAAGGCACCGTCCGCTGGGGGCACAAGGTCACCGGCGTCCGCGCCCTCGGCGACGGCCACCACGAGGTCGCTTTCGCCAACGGAGGCACCGTCGTCACGAGCCTGCTGGTCGGCGCGGACGGCGCGTGGTCACGCGTGCGGCCGCTGGTCTCCGGCGCGGTGCCGCGGTATGTGGGCCGGTCGTTCGTCGAGACCTACCTGTTCGACGCTGACAGCCGGCACCCCGCCGCCGCGCGGGCCGTCGGCGGCGGGGCGCTGATGGCGCTCGTCCCGGGCAAGGGGATCACGGCGCATCGCGAGAGCGGCGGGACGCTGCACACCTACGTGGCGCTCACCAAACCACAGGAGTGGTTCGCGGAGATCGATTTCAGCGATTCCGCCGCCGCCCTCGCGCGGGTCGCGCGAGAGTTCGACGGCTGGGCGCCGGAACTCACCTCACTGATCACCGACAGCGACACCGCGCCGGTCCTGCGCCCGCTCAACGCCCTGCCGATCGGGCACAAGTGGGACCGGGTGCCGGGCGTGACCCTGCTCGGCGACGCGGCCCACCTGTCGGCCCCGTCCGGTGACGGCGCGAACCTCGCCATGTTCGACGGCGCCGAGCTCGGCAAGGCCATCGCCGCCCATCCCGGCGACCCCGAGGCGGCACTGGCGGAATACGAGCAGGCGCTGTTCCCGCGCAGCACGGCGGCGGCTCTCGAAGGCAGCCACACGCACGAAATGCTCTTCGACGAAAACGCGCCGCACAGCGTGATCAGCTTCCTGACAGCCTGAGGCTCAGGGGCGCTTCTTCTGCTGCGCGTCGTACTCGGCGCGGGCCTGCTCGACCTTCTCCAGGTTCGGCGACCACTCCGCGAGGGTGGCGAACAGCGGCGCCAGGCTGCGGCCCAGGTCGCTGATCTCGTACTCCACCCGCGGCGGCACCTCGGCGTGGTAGGTCCGCACCACGAGCCCGTCGCGCTCCAGTTGGCGCAGCCGCTGCGTCAGGACCTTCGGGGTGATCGTCGTGATGCGGCGGGACAGCTCCACGAAACGTTGCCTGCCGTGCTCGTTCAGCGTCCACAGGATCGGCGTGGTCCACCGGCTGAACACGAGGTCGACCACGGGCGCGATCGGGCAGGCCAGCTCGGGACTGACTGTGGTTTCGGTCACCGGACCCACTACTTTCCTCTAGGTACCTACTAGCCCCACGACAGTAGCGTCGCTCCCACACGAAGAGAACGGGAGCGAAAATGTTTGTGGTGACCGGAGCTACCGGCAACGTCGGGCGGCCGCTGGTGCAGGCGCTCGTCAAGACCGGCGAGCCCGTGACGGCGGTGTCACGCAAGGAAGAACACCTGCCAGGGGTGCGGCACGTGCGGGCGGACCTGACCGAGCCGGAGACGCTCAAGCCCGCGCTCGACGGGGCGTCGACACTGTTCCTGCTCACCTCGCCGGACCTCCTCGCGGCCGGCGGGGACCTCGCCGGCGTCCTGGGAACAGCGAAGGCCGGCGGCGTGCGACGGGTCGTGTTGTTGTCGTCCCAGGGGGTGGCGACCGGGCGGCACGCGCCGGGACTGGAGGACGCGGTCGTCGGCTCCGGCCTGGAGTGGACCCTGCTGCGGCCGGGCGGCTTCCACTCCAACGTGTTCGCCTGGGCGGAAACGGTGCGCACCCGGCGGACGGTCGAGGCGCCGTTCGGGGACGTCGCGCTGCCGACCGTCGATCCGGTGGACATCGCCGAGGTGGCCGCCGCGGCGATGCGCGAGGACGGGCACGCCGGCCGGGCGTACACGCTCACCGGGCCCGAGCCGGTCACGCCACGGCAGCAGGCGGCGGCCATCGCCGACGCGCTGGGGGAGCCGGTGCGCTTCGCGGAGCTGAGCCGGGCGACGGCGCGGGAGCGGATGCTGCAGGCCATGCCCGAGCCGGTCGTGGGGTCCACACTGGACATTCTCGGCACGCCGAAGCCGGAGGAGCAGCGGGTCAGCGAGGACGTCGAGCGCGTCCTGCGGCGCCCGGCGCGCAGCTTCGCCGAGTGGGCCGGCGCGAACGCGGCGGTGTTCAAGTGATCCTGCACCACCGCGAGACCGGCGACGGCCAGCCGATCGTCTTCCTGCACGGCAACCCCGCCTCGTCCCACCTGTGGCGGCACATCATGCCGGCGGTCGGCCCGGGCCGGAAACTGGCGCCCGACCTGATCGGCATGGGCGAATCCGCGAAACCGGACATCGGCTACACCTTCGACGACCACGCCCGCTACCTCGACGCCTGGTTCGAGCACCTCGGGCTGGACGACGTGGTCCTGGTCGGCCACGACTGGGGCGGCGCGCTCGCCTTCGACTGGGCCGCCCGCCACCCCGGCCGGGTGCGGGGCATCGCGGTCACCGAGACGATCGTGAAACCCATGTCCTGGGACGAGTTCCCGGACGCGGGCGCCGAGATATTCCGGGCGCTCAAAACCCCGGGCGTCGGGGAGAAGATGATGCTGGACGACAACATCTTCCTGGAGTCGATGACGCTCGGCGCGGAGGACCGCGTGGCCTACCTGCGGCCCTACCCGACCCGCGAGAGCCGCGTGCCGCTGTTGCGATGGGCTCGGTCGATGCCGCTGGGCGGGGAGCCTGCCGACGTCGTCGCCCGCGTCGAGCACTACGACAAGTGGCTCGCGGCCAGCGCGGACGTGCCGAAGCTGCTCATGACGTTCCGGCCCGGCTTCGACACGATGATGGACGACCGGATGATCGCGTGGTGCGCGGAGAACATCGCGGCTCTGGACATCGTCCACCACGATCTCCCCGCCGGGCACCACACCCCGGAGGACCAGCCCGCGGCGATCGCCGCGACGTTGTCCGCCTGGCTGGACCGGCACGGGCTGCGGTGAAGCGAGGAGGCCGACCATGGCGAGCACTGAACGTCTGCCGTCCGGCCGCTGGCGCGGCCTGTACGTCGACGC
>NZ_JBEXTX010000129.1:0-21068 GCF_040614175.1 Amycolatopsis sp. NPDC006131 | reverse complement strand
GGCGGGAAAGAGTACCTTGACACGCCTGATCGGCGACTAAAAGCAGGCTGTGGATCGGGGGCGGGGGAGGTCTGGTTGGGGTAGTCGGCTGCTTTACGTTGCCGGGTGGCGGTTTGTTGTTGTGGTTTTAGCGGCCGCGCTTGAGGAATTTGCCGTTGGGCTCGCCTTGGATCTTGCCGTCCGCGTATACGTGGTTTCCTCGCACGAAGGTGTCTGTCACCCGTGCGGTCATTTCGAAGCCCTCGAACGGGGTGTACTCCTGGGTGCTTTCCGAGTCGGCCGCCCGCACGGTCCACTGGACGTCCGGATCCACCAGGGCGAAGTCCGCGTCGAAACCTTCCGCGATCTTTCCCTTGCGCAGCAGGCCGTACCGCTGCGCGGGGTTCCACGACAGCAGCGCGGCGATCTTCTGCAGCGACAGGCCCCGCTTCGTGCCCTCACCCACCAGGCCGGGCAACAGGTACTCCGCGCCGCCGAAACCGGACTTCGCCAGGAAGACGTCCTCCCGATCCGAGCCGAACTTCAGCTCGTCCCGGCAGCACGCGTGGTCGCTCACCACCCAGTCCACCTCGCCCGCCAGCACATGCCGCCACAGGGCTTCCACGTCCTCGCGCTCCCGCAGCGGCGGGTTGACCTTGCCACCGATCCCGGACGCTGTATCAACATCCGCCAGCAGGTGGCCGATCGTCACCTCGCGGCGGAAGTCGATGTGCGGGAACGCCGACGCCATGGTCAGCGCCGCCGACAGGGCCTTCTCCGACGACAGGTGCAGCAGGTTGATGTTCGGCAGCCCGGTTTCGTGCGCCAGGTACGACGCGATCGTCACCGCCAGGCCCTCCGAGTGCGGCGGCCGCGACGCCGAGTACGCCCGCAGCCCGGTCAACGAGCCGTCCTGCTCGACCATCTTCGTGTACGCCGTCATGATCTCCGCCGTTTCGCAGTGCAGCGACAACGACAGGTGCGGCGCGTACTCGGTCAGGATCTCCCGCGCCTTCTGCACCCCGCGCATCACGAACTCGAAGTGCGCGATGTCGTAACGCTCGTCCGGCGGGATCATCAGGAAATCACTCTGGCTCGTCGACCGGCCGTGCAGCCCGTGCGAACCGTAGAACATGAAGATCTTGAACGACGTGACGCCGTGCTCCTCGACGAGGAACGGGATCTCCTCGATGTGCTGCGCGCTCATCGGCGCCAGGTGGAACGCGTAATCGACGTACGCGTTGCCCGCGGACTTGCTCAGCACCTCCGGGAAGAAGTCCCGGTAACTGCCGCCCTTGTTCAGGTAGTACTGCCCGGTCCGCATGTAGGTCAGCGACGTCGTCACGCCGCCCTGCGCGCTCGCCCGGCTTTCCGTCCGCGTGTCGGTCGACAGCTCGTTGTAGATGCCCCAGTGCTGGTGCGCGTCGACCACGCCGGGGAACGCCAGCAGGCCCCGGCCGTCGATCACCCGGGCGGCGTCGTCGGCGGGCAGGTCCGGCGCCACCCGCGTGATCGTGCCGTCGTTGACGGCGATGTCCAGCAGTTCCGGCTCGCCGTCGGGGCCGTCGGGCCGGACCACCCGGACGTTGCGGACCAGCAGTTCCGTCGTTGCCATCTCTCGTTTTCCTCCGCGTGATCGATCAGGCCGGGCGACGTGCGACGTCGTTCGCGGCCAGGTACGCCAGCCCGAAAGCCGGCAAGAGCCCGTTGCCGGGCAGGTATCCGGCGGCGCCGTGACCGGAGATGCCCGCCGCCGCGCCGCCCGCGGCGTACAGGCCGGGGATCGGCCGGTCCTGGGCGTCGACGACGGCGGCGTTCTCGTTCACCAGCAAACCGCCCTGGGTGTGGAAGAGCGCGGGCACCACCCGCACCGCGGCGAGGCGGCCGGACAGCGGGCGTTCCCAGTTCGTGCGGCCGAACGAATCCGCGCGCTCACCGCGGGCGATCGCGCCGGCGACGGCGAGTTCGTCGGCCAGCTCCGGCAAACCGGTCACCGCGGCCAGCTCCTCAGCCGAATCAGCCCACACCAGCGCGCCCGAGGCGACCGTGTCCCGGAAGTCCTGGAACGGCTGGCACTGCTCGAAAATCGTCTCGTCCAGCACGATCCAGCCGGTCGCGCCAGGCCGGGCGGCCAGTTCGGCGGCGTACTCGGAGTAACCGCGGGTCTCGTCGCCGAAGCGGCGTCCCGTCGTGTCCACCAGGACCGCGCCGTGGATGATCGTCGCCCAGCCGACCAGCGTGCCCGCGTTCGCCGCGACCGCACCGTGGCCCTGGTAGGCGTCCAGATAACCCACCGCGGCGCCGAGCTTCTCGCCGATCCGCAACGCGTCGCCGAGCGACTGGTCACTGCCCTGGTACAACGCGTCCGCGATCTCCGGCAGGTGCCGGGCGACCAGCTCCCGATCGGCCCCGAACCCGTTGGTGGCCAACAGGACCGCGCGGGTGGGGATCTCCTCCTCCGTGCCGTCCGGGTACCGCACCACCGCGGCGCGGACACCGCCGTCACCGGCGAGCACGTCCACCAGCTTCGCCGGCGCGAGCAGCTCGATGTTCTCGTGCTCGGCGACCCGCCGGGCCAGGTGGTCGACGACCCCGGAGCCGTGCCGCCCCGGGATCGAGTGGCAGCGCGGCACCGCGTGACCGGGGTAGTTGAAGTCGGTGACCAGCGACAACGGCAGCCCCGCCGAATCCGCCAGCCACTCCACCAGCGGCGCGCTCACCTCCGCCAGCGTACGGGCCAGCCGCGGATCGGCCTTGCCCTTCGTCTTGGCCATGATGTCGGCGACGAACCGCTCGGGCGAGTCGTCGACACCGGCCTCGGCCTGCCAGCGCGAACCGGCGCCGGGGAACATCGCGGTCGACATCGACGTGTTGTTGCCACGCCGGAAGTGCTCGCTGGCCTCGACCACGACCACGCTCAGCCCGAGTTCGGCGGCACGCAGCGCACCGGCCAGGCCGCCACCGGCACCCGCGACGACGAGATCCATCACGCCTCCACCGCCAGCAGCCGCAACGCCAGCGCCGTCGGGTCGACGATCCGGGCAGGCAGGTCGGCGGGTTCGACGTCCACCGCCGAACAGCCGTTGATGACCGCGGTCGCGCCCAGCGACGCCAGTTCGCGCACCGCGGCGCCCAGCGCCCGGTTCCACGTGCCGGTGTCGGCGATCGCCTCGAACGGCAGGTCCAGCACGCGCGTGCCGGCGAAGTAGGCGCTCAGCCCGTAGGCGGCGACGCGCTTGCCGAACTCGGCGGCGATGGCCTCGTTGCGCACCACGGCGCCGAACCGCACGCCCTTGCCCGCGAGGTAGGTCGCGGACAGCTTCAGCAGCCCGTGAACCGGCCGCGGATCCGCCGCGACGGTGTCCGGCACCGCCGGGTCGAGCACGCAGTCCGGGAAGGCCAGGTCGTAGCCCTCCCCCGCCCGTTCGAGCACGGCGGCCACCTGGCGTTCCGAGGCGCGCACGGACTCGTCGGTGTCCAGCGAAGCCGGTGCGGCGGCGCCGACATCGACGAGCTCGACCTCCAGGCCGGGCGGGGCGAGCCGGTCGTAGCGGGCCTGCCGCCGCCGGATCTCCTCCGCGGGCAGGTGGATGGGCGTCACCGCGAGGGCACGCATCAGTTCAGCTCCTTCTCGTCCGGCCCGGCCAGCCCGCGCAGGGCGTCCCCGGCGCGAGCCAGGCCGGGCAGCTCGTGGCTGACCGCGACGGCGCGGTCCACGAGCCCGGGCTGCCGGGGCAGCCACGTCTTCAGCAGGGCGACCAGGTCGTCCTCGCCCAGCGGGTGGTGGTCGGCGTCGCCGACCGGGTTGGGCACCTCGCGGGTGAGCGTGGTGCCGTCGTCGAAGGCGACCGTGACCCGCGCGGCGCGTTCGGCGGGCAGCCGGGCGGTCAGGTCGTCGGCCGCGACCAGCCGCACCCGCCGCGCAAGCGTTTGCACCGCCGGGTCGTCGAGGGCGCTGTCCGGGCCGACCCGCCCGGTCAGTGCCGCGGTGGCGACCACGAACGGGGTGGAGAACATCGCCGACAACCGGTTCGTCCAGTCCGTGCCGGTGAGCCCGGCACCGAGCGCGTGGGACTCGACGAGGATCGACGTGATGCCTGCCGCCGGGAACTCGCCGCGCAGCGCGAGGACCGCGTCGGCCGCCGGGTGGGTGAACGAGCAGGACGCGTGCCGCTTGAAGTAGCCGTGCTGGATGTCCCACCGCGTTCCGAGACCGGCGGTCAGCTCGCCGGGGTCGAACGAGCCGAGCAGTGTGCCGAGGGACAGCGCCGCGGTGCCGGTGTTGCGGGCCATCCCGGCGGCCGCCATCCGCGCGGCCGCGAGACCGGAGGTCGCCGAAGCGCCCATCCAGGCGTTGCGCACCGGGTTGCCGGTGGTCGCCGAATCGAAGTGCCCGGCGATCGCCATGCCCGCCGCGGTGTCGATCGCCGCGGCGGTCTGCTCCGCGTCGAGCCCCAGCAACCGCGCGCACCCGGCCGCCGCGCCGGGCACACCCCAGCTGCCGTGCGGGTGCGCGCCTGGCGTCAAG
The DNA here is from genome assembly GCF_040614175.1 of Amycolatopsis sp. NPDC006131. NCBI lineage: Bacteria > Bacillati > Actinomycetota > Actinomycetes > Pseudonocardiales > Pseudonocardiaceae > Amycolatopsis > Amycolatopsis sp. NPDC006131. The sequence continues at coordinate 16,561 of NZ_JBEXTX010000129.1, read as the reverse complement.
GACGTCGCGCGACCGAACCGCGACGCCACCTCGTAAGCCGCGAGCAGCGCCGCCGCGGTGTCGGCGCCGGTGCTGTCCAGGTCCGCGGCCAGCGCGAGCACCGCGGGGAACGCGTGTGCGGCCGGGTGCCCCTTGGCGTACTTGTTGCCCTCGTCGAGCTCCAGCGACACCAATGCCATCCCGTTGAGGAACGCCGCCGCGTCGACGGTCACCGATCTTCCAGCCCCGATCAACGGCGACGGTCCATCCGGCGCCCGCCACGCCGCACGCAGCGCCCGCTGCTCCGGCTGCGCCGCGCCGACCGCGGTCACCCCGAGGACGTCCAGCAGGACCAGCGCGAGCCGGTCCCGCACCACGTCCGGGGTGTCCAGTTCGGACACCCACGCGCCCAGCTGTCGAGTCGATTCGGCCGCTGTCACAGTCCCAGGTACGCCTTCCGCACCCGGCTGTCGCCGGCGAGTTCCGCGCCGCTGCCGGACAGCACGGTCGACCCGCTCTCCAGCACGTACGCACGGTCCGCGATCGCCAGCGCCTGCTTGGCGTTCTGCTCGACCAGCAGCACCGACACCCCGTTGTCCCGGATCCGCCGCACCGCTTCGAGCATCGTCCAGGTCAGCTTGGGCGACAGGCCGGTCGACGGCTCGTCCAGCATCAGCAGCTTCGGCGCCGCCATCAGCGCACGGGCGATCGCCAGCATCTGCTGCTGACCACCGCTGAACGTCTGCGCGATCTGCGTGCGCCGCTCGGCGAGGACCGGGAACAGCTCGTAGACCTCGGCCAGCGACTTCGCCGCCTGCGCCGGGGTGCGAGTCCACGCGCCCATCCGCAGGTTCTCCTCGACGGTCAGCGTGCCGAACAGCGCCCGGTCCTCCGGCACGTGCACGAGACCGTCGCGCACGAGCTGGTCCGGACGGCGGCCCGCGGTCGGCGCGCCGTTGAACGTGATGCTGCCGGACAACGCCTTCAACTGGCCGCAGATGCTGCGCAGCGTCGTCGTCTTGCCCGCGCCGTTCGCGCCGACCAGCGCGACAATCTCGCCCTCGCCCAGGTGCAGGTCGATGTCGTGCAAAATCCGCATCCGCCCGTATCCGGCGCACACCTTCTCAAGCGTCAGCATGGGTCGGCTCCTCACCGAGGTAGGCGTCGATGACACGCGCGTCGCTGGTGACCTCCTGCGGCGACCCGACGGCGATGACGCGGCCCTGGTCCAGCACGAGCACGCGGTCGGCGAGCCGCATCACCGCGGCCATGATGTGCTCGATGAACAGCAGGGTCACGCCCTCCTCCTCACGCAGCCGCGCCAGCAGGTCCAGCACCGGTTCGCGTTCCGCGGGCACCAGCCCGGCGAGGACCTCGTCGAGCAGCAGGACCTTCGGCCGCGTCGCGAGCGCGCGGGCCAGTTCGAGCCGCTTGAGACCGGCCGTCGGCAGCTCCGGCGCGGCCCGGTGGGCCCACGGCCCGAGCCCGACCCGCTCGACCACCTCCAGCGCGTGCTCGCGCAGCTTGCGCCTGCCGAACCGGTGGTGCTGCGCGGCCAGGCACACGTTCTCCAGCACGGTCATGCTGGAAAACGGCCGCATCAGCTGGAACGTGCGCACCATCCCGGCACGGGCGATGCGGTCCGGCGCCCGGCCGGTGACGTCCTGACCGGCGAACGCCACCCGGCCGGTGTCCGGGGCCAGCGCGCCGGAGACGACGTTGAACAGGGTGGTCTTGCCCGCGCCGTTCGGCCCGATGATGCCGAGGATCTCCCCCTCGGCCACCTCGAAGTCCACATCGGACAGCGCACGCAGCCCGCGGAAGGACTTGCCGATCCCGTCGGCCCTGACGATGCTCATCGACGCCACCTCGCCGCGATCGTTCCGACGATGCCCTTCGGCAGCAGGCGCACGATCAGGATCAGCAGCACCGCGTACAGCACCACGTCCAGACCGCTGCGCCCCTGCAGGAAGCCCAGGAACTCCGGCGGCGTGCGCAGCAGCGTCGCCGTCACGTCGGTGAGCGAACCGACGATGATCGCGCCCACCACCGGGCCCCAGATCGTGCCGATGCCGCCGATCACGACCGGCACGATCGCCTGGATCGACACCGCCGAGCCGAAGCCCAGCTCCGGGTTCACGAACAGGTAGTACTGGGTGTAGAAGGCGCCGGCGACCGCGGTGATCGCCGCGGACAAGGCCACCGCCATCAGCTTGTGCCGCATCACCGGCGTGCCGAGCGAGGCCGCGGCCAGCTCGTCGTCCCGGATCGCCGTCACGTACTTCCCGGCGCGGGAGTGCAGGAACACGATGCTGATCGCGACCGCCGCACCGGCCAGCACCAGCGCGACCCAGAAGTACGCGGGTGAGTCGGCCTCGAACTGCAGCATCCACAGCGACGAGTCCGGGATCAGCGGAACGGTGAAGCCAACGGCCTTGTTGGCGAACGCGCTGCTGGTCACGATCAGCCGCAGCATCTCGGCGAAGGCGAACGTGGCGAGCGCGAAGTATGCGCCCTGCAGCTTGTAGCGGAACGAGAAGTACCCGATGAGCACGGCGGCCGCGGCGGCCACCGCCATCCCGGCGACCATCCCGATCCACGGCGACACGTTGTGCTTCACCAGCAGGTAGGCGCTGGTGTAGGCGCCGAGGCCGAAGTAGGCCGCGTGCCCGAAGCTGAACATGCCGCCGAAACCGCTCATGATGTTCCAGCCGACGGCCATCAGCAGGAAGATCAGGATCCGCACGGCCACCGCGCCCTGCGCGGGCGGCAGGATGAGCGGCAGCGGGATCGCGACCAGCACCAGCACGGCGAGGATCGCGAGCTGCCGGTTCTGCGGGCGCAGGGGCGGTGCCTTGACCTTCTCCGCGCCGGCCGGTCCGGCGATGGTGATCGTGCTCATGCGCTCCTCCTTCCGAAAAGCCCCTGCGGGCGCAGGAAGAGCACGAGGATGAACACCACGAACACGCCCAGCAGCGAGGACTGCCCGCCGAGGTAGATCGTGGTGAGCTGCTCGACCAGCCCGATCAGCAGGCCGCCGACGAGCGCGCCCACGACGTTGCCCATCCCGCCGAGCACCACCACGACGAACGCGGTGATGTTGAACTGCTCGCCCAGCGTCGGGGTCACGGTGACCAGCGGTCCCGCCAGCGCGGCGGCCGCACCGGCGCACGCGGTGCCGATCGCGAAGGTGAGCGTGTGGATCCGGCGGACGTTGATGCCGACCAGTTCCGCGCCCGGCCCGTTCGCGGCGACCGCGCGGATCGCCGTGCCCAGCCGGGTTCGCCGCAGCAGCCAGTACAGCAGTGCGCCGAGCAGGATCGCGCCGAGGAACGCGTAGAGCCGCGAACCCGCGACGACCGCGCCCAGCAGCGGGAACTGGAAGTCGCCGGGCAGCGCGATGGTCTTGGGCTCGGCGCCGAAGAACATCAGCAGCCCGTTTTCCAGCAGCAGCGACAGGCCCAGCGTGATGAGCAGCTGGTTTTCCAGCGAGCTGCCGCCGGTGCCGGAGAGCAGTCCACGGTGGACGGCCGCGCCGATCAGGAACAACGCCGGGATGGCGATGACCAGCGTCAGGTAGGGGTGCATGCCGGTGGCCTGCACCATGCCGAAGGAGATGAACATCGCGACCGCGAGCAACGCGCCGTGCGCGAAGTTGACGATGTCCAGCACGCCGAAGATCAGCGTCAGGCCCATCGCGATCAGGCCGTACAGACCGCCGGTCAGCAGGCCGGTGACGACCGACTGCCAGACCACCAGCCCGCTGCCCGACTGCAGCAGCGCGACGACGATCGCGACGACGAGGACACCGCCGACGACACCGGCGCGGCCGAGGAAACCGCGGTCCTTCTTCTGGGGTGGGGAGACTTCGGGGGCGAGCGCCGCCCCCTGTGCTGTTTCGCTCATGGCCGCCACGTCACCTGGTACTCGGGCCGGGATTCGGCTTTCTCCGGGGGATAGACCTGCTTGACCTGGCCGTCCTGGATCTGCATCAGGACCGCCATGGCGTTGCGGTTGTCGCCGTTGGAGGCGAACTCGATCGGGCCCGCGCCCACGGTCAGGGGTGCGACCTGGGCGGCGGCGATGGCATCGCGGACCTTCTCCGGATCGGTGCTGGCGGCCTTCTCGACCGCCTGCGCGATCACCTGGACCGCGTCGTAGGACAGCACCGCGCCGGTCCGCATCGGATCGCCAAAGGTGCGCTGGTACTGCTCGCGCAGCGCGACGGTTTGCGGGTTGGTCGCGTCGTAGTGGTAGTTGGTGCTGAAGTACAGCGCGCCGAGATCACCGGCGTCGGTGACGAACTTCGGCTGGTCGAAGGCGCCGTTGGAAACGCCCCAGACCGCGTCGAGATCCGGTTTGACCGAGGCGATCGCCTTGGCGGCCAGCAGGCTGTCGCGGTAGTAGCCGGCCACCGCGAGCACGTCCGCGCCGGACGCCTTGACCTGCGTGACCTGCGCGGTCAGGTCGCTGACGCTCGCCGCGTCGTAGCTGATGTTCGGGCCGACCTCGATGCCCAGCTGCTCCGCCGCCGCGGTGAACGCCTCCGCGGCGCCGCTGCCGAAGTCGCTCTGCTCGTGCAGGAACGCGACCTTCTCGACCGGCTTGCCCGCCTGCTGCGACACCTGCTGGAGGTACTGCGCGGCCGCCGTCGCGATGACCTTGCTGCCCGGCTGCACGCGGAACACGTACTTGTAGCCGTGGGCGTAGATCGCGTCGGAGGCGGTCACGTCCGCGACGAACGGGACGCGGTTGCGTTCCGCCACCACGGCGACGTTCGTGCTGACCGCGCTCTGGTAGGTGCCGACCAGGCCGACCGCGCCGGCCGAGATCAGCCGCTGCGCCTCGCTCTGGCCGATGTCGGCCTTGCCCTGGGTGTCCCCCGTGACGAGCTCGACCTTGCGGCCGCCGAGGGACTTGATGCCGCCTGCCGCGTTGATGGCGTCCACCGCCATCTGGGCGCCGCGGCGCATCTGCTGCCCGTCCACCGCATTGGACCCGCTGACCGGGTGCAGCGCGCCGATCTTCACCGGGCCCTCGTCGCGTCCGGCGGCCGCGCCCGCGGCCCCCATCGGAGCCGAGCCCCCGCAACCGGTCGCGAGCAGGGCGCACGCACCGAGCGCGGCGATGAGCTTTCGCGCGGACATGTCACCTCGTTCCGCTTAGAGAAACATTGGGAGTGATGCGGGTTATCGTGACACCCGCCTCCACGCCAGGTCAATATCCAGTCATAACTTGACGGAGCGCCGTTATCAGTGCGAACTTGGTGACCAGCGCGATGCGTCGGCGACGAAACAGGATGTTTACCGATGTTCCTCCTGGCGAAACGACGCTCGCCGGGATGAGAAAGGCAGGTACGCCCCATGACGGGCGCATTGTCCGGGATCCGGGTACTCGACACGGCCACCCTCTTCGCCGGCCCGCTGGCGGCGACGCTGCTCGGCGACTTCGGCGCCGAGGTGATCAAGATCGAGCACCCGAAGGGCGATCCGGTCCGCAGCCACGGCGCCCAGCGCGACGGGGTCGGCCTGTGGTGGAAGATGCTCGGCCGCGGCAAGAAGGCCATCACCCTGTACCTCGGCGCGCCTGAGGGGCAGGAGGTGTTCCGGAAGATGGTCGCCGATGCCGACGTGGTGATCGAGAACTTCCGGCCGGGCACGCTGGAACGGTGGGGCCTGGGGTACGACGAACTGCGCGAGATCAACCCCGGTTTGGTGCTCGCGCGGGTCACCGGGTTCGGCCAGATCGGGCCGTACGCGAAGCGGCCCGGGTTCGGCACGCTGGCCGAGGCGATGAGCGGGTTCGCGGCCATCACCGGTGAGCCGGACGGGCCGCCGACGCTGCCGCCGTTCGGGCTCGCCGACGGGATCGCGGCGCTGACGACGGCCTACGCGATCATGACCGCGCTGCGGGCGCGGGAGCAGACCGGGCGCGGGCAGGTCGTCGACCTGGCGATCATCGAGCCGATCCTGACGCTGCTCGGGCCGCAGATCATCGCCTACGACCAGCTCGGGCAGCTGCAGGAGCGCACCGGGAACCGGTCGGTGAACAACGCGCCGCGCAACACCTACCGCACGCGCGACGGCAGCTGGGTGGCGATCTCGACCAGCGCGCAGACGATCGCGGAACGGGTGATGCGGCTCGTCGGGCGCCCCGAGCTGATCGACGAGCCGTGGTTCGCCTCGGGCGCGGAACGGGCGAAGCACGCGGATCTGCTCGATGAGGCGGTCGGGTCGTGGATCGCGCAACGGGACCGCGACGAGGTGGTCAAGGCGTTCGAGGAGGCCGAGGCGGCGGTCGCGCCGATCTACACGGCGGCGGACGTGATGAGCGACCCGCAGTTCGCCGCGCTGGGCACGATCGCGACGGTCGACGACGACGAGCTCGGGCCGGTGAAGATGCAGAACGTGTTGTTCCGGCTGTCCGAGACGCCGGGGCGGATCACGTCGGCAGGCGCCCCGCTCGGCGCGCACACCGAGGAGGTCCTGGGCCGGTACGGGGTGGATGTCGCCGCGCTGCGGGAAAAGGGCGTCGTGAAGTGATTGCCCGCAGCTGGCTGTACGTGCCCGGCGACCGGCCGGACCGCATCGGCAAGGCACTGGCCGGACCCGCGGACGCGGTGATACTCGACCTGGAGGACGCGGTTTCGGCTGCCGCCAAGGACTTCGCGCGGCGGACCGTGCTGGAGACGCTGGCGTCCGCGTCGGCTTTCGTGCGGATCAACGCGCCCGGGACCTCCGCCGGTGAAGCGGACATCCGTGCGCTGGCTTCCGTCGACGGTGTGGCCGGTGTGCGCGTGCCGAAGGCCGAGGATCCGGGCGAGCTGCGCCGGGTCGCCGACGCGCTCGGGGTGCCGGTGTACCCCGTGCTGGAGTCGGCGCTGGGGGTGGAGAACGCGTTGGCGCTGGCGACCGCGCACCCACTGGTGGCCGGGATTTCCCTGGGGGAGGCCGATTTGATGGCGGACCTGCGGGTGCGGGATTCCGGCGCGCTGGCGTGGCCCCGTTCGCGGGTCGTGGTGGCGGCGCGGGCGGCCGGGTTGCCGAGCCCGGTGCAGAGCGTGTGGACGGCGGTGCGTGACCTGGACGGTCTGCGTGCCTCGACGGTCGAGGGGCGGGACGCCGGGTTCTTCGGCCGGTCGGTGATCCACCCCGCGCAGATCCCGGTGGTGCACGAGGTGTGCGCCCCGGATCCGGCCGAGACGGCGTGGGCGCGTGAGGTGCTCGCCGCGGAGGAGTCGGCCTGGATCGACCGCAACGGACAGTTCGTGGACGCCGCGATCGTGGCGCGCGCCCGGTGGGTGCTCGAGATCGCGGACCAGTACGTGAAGGAAGGCAAGGGTTCATGACACAGGATGCGTTGCTGGCGGCGGTGTCCGGCGGGGTGCGGTTGATCGAGCTGGGTCAGCCGTTCTTCACCGGCATGCCGACCTCGCCGAACCATCCCGGGTTCCGGATGACGTTGATCCGCAGGCACGGGGACATGGAGCGGGCGGACGGCGGTTCGGCGGCGAACGAGATCATCGTGACCGGCGGGCACGTCGGCACGCACATCGACGCGCTGTCGCACGTGAGTCATTGCGGGAAGCTGCACGGGGACGTGGACGCGGCGGAGGCCCAGCAGGGTGGCGTGTTCAAGACCCACGGCGCGGAGAACCTGCCGGGCCTGCTGAGGCGGGCGGTGCTGCTGGACGTGGCGGCGGTGCACGGGGTGCCGGTGCTGGAGGCGGGTTACGGCGTGACGGCGGAGGACCTGGAGGCGGCGGCGAAGCTGGCCGGCGCCGAGCCTGGCCCCGGTGACGTGGCGTTGATCCGGACGGGCTGGGCGCGGAAGTTCTCGGACCCGGTGGCGTACATGGGCAAGGAGTCGGGCGTGCCGGGCGCGGACGTGTCGGCAGCCACGTGGCTGGCCGCGCGGGGAATCGTCGCGACCGGCGCGGACACGACGGCGTACGAGCAGATCCCAGCCGGCGCGGGGCACGCGGTGCTGCCGGTGCACCGGGTGCTGCTGGTCGAGTCGGGGATCTTCATCATGGAGCACCTGAACCTGGAGGAGATCGCCGAGTCGGGCGTGCGGGAGTTCGTCTTCATGCTCGCGCCGCTGCGCATCGTCGGCGGCACGGGCTCGCCGGTGCGCCCCCTCGCGGCGGTGGCGGCATGAGGCACTCGTTCCTGCCCCCCATCCTCGGCGGCACCGGCTCACCGCGGCGCCCCCTTTGCGGCGGTGGCGGCATGACGCGCCCGTTCCTGCCCGCCCCACCACCCATCATCTGCGGCACCGGCTCACCGCGGCGCCCCTTTGCGGCGGTGGCGGCATGACGCGCTCGTTCCTGCCCACCCCACCACCCATCATCTGCGGCACCGGCTCACCGCGGCGCCCCCTTTGCGGCGGTGGCGGCATGACGCGCTCGTTCCTGCCCGCCCCACCACCCATCCTCGACACCGGCACGCCGGTGCAACCCCTCGCGGCGGTGGCGGCATGACACAAACAATCGTGCAGCGGCTGGCGGAGTTCGCCGCTTCGGTGCGGGCGAAGGGCCTGCCGTCCGAGCTGCGGGACGATGCGGCGCGGCGGGTGCTCGACGTGCTGGGCAACAGCCTGGCCGCGACGTCGGAACGCCCGGCCGCCGCGGTCGGCGCGCTCGTTCGTGAGTGGGGCGGGTCCGGCCGGGCGACGGCCATCGGGTCGGGTGATCGGCTGCCCGAGCCGAGCGCGGCCCTGGTCAACGGGACGCTGGCGCACTCGCTGGACTTCGACGACACCCACCTGCCGTCGGTGCTTCACCCTTCGGCGTCGGTGGTGCCCGCGGCGCTCGCGGTCGCCGAGGCGCGTCGCTGCTCGGGCGCGCAGCTGCTGGACGCGATCGGCGTCGGCGTCGAGATCACCGTGCGGCTCGGCATGGCCGGGTACGACTCCGAGCTGGGCAACTCGGTGTTCTTCGAGCGCGGCCTGCACGCCACGGCGATCTGCGGCGCGCTGGGCGCAGCGGTGGCGTGTGCGATGCTGTCCGAAGTGGACGAGGACGGCATCGCGGACGCGTTGGGGATCGCGTCGAGCATGGGGTCGGGCCTGCTGGAGGCGAACCGCACCGGCGGTACCGTGAAGCGCGTGCACTGCGGGTGGGCCGCACACGCGGCGGTGACGGCCGCGGGCATGGCGCGGCACGGCATCACCGGCCCGCCGACCGTGCTGGAGGGCCGGTTCGGTCTGCTGCAGGCGTTCTGCGGGGACCAGACCGACGTGGACGCGATCACCCGCGGGCTCGGCGAGGAGTGGGAGCTGCCCGGCATCTTCTTCAAGCCCTACCCGTGCAACCACTTCACGCACGCCGGCATCGACGCCGCGCGGCGGTTGCGGGAGCGGGGCGTGGCGGTCGAGGAGATCGAGTCGCTGGAGCTCGGCGCGCCGACCGCGGTGCTGCGCACGATCGGTGAGCCGCGGGAGGACAAGATCCGCCCGCGGTCCGGCTACCACGCCGCGTTCTCCGGCCCGTACACGGTGGCCGCGGGCTTCCTCGGCGGCGGCGGGCTGGGCGTCTTCCACGACGACTTCACCGACGCGGCGGCGGCTTCCCCGGAACGGCTGGCGTTGGCGGCGAAGGTGACCTGCGTGCCCGACACCCGGTGCGACGAGATCTTCCCGCACCAGTTCCCGGCGGTGCTGCGCGCGCGCCTGCGGGACGGCCGGACGCTGGAGGAACGGGTGGACGCCAACCGCGGCGGGGCAGCGAACCCGCTGTCCGCCGAGGAGCTGGCGCTGAAGTTCCGCCTGAACGCGACGCGCGTGGTGTCCGCGGAGGCGGCGGAGCGGATCACCGAGCTGACGTACGGCCTCGCCGGGCTCGCGGACCTCGGTGAGCTGACCCGCCTCCTGCGGGCCTGAACCGCTGGTGACCGCACCGGACCTGTGGCGCGCTCGCGGGTCCGGTGCGGGCGGTCAGGGGACCAGGACCAGTCGAATGGGGTTGCCCTCCTTGCGTTCCAGGTGCTCGACGGCGGTCGCGGCGTCGGCGAGCGGGTAGGTGCCGCTGATGCTGCGGCTCCACTCCAGGCGGTGGTAGCGCGCCAGCTCGATGAGCTCCTCGACCGCGCCCGGCTGGGAGCCGTAGTGGCCGAGCAGGCGCTGGCCGCGGTAGCTGAATCCGATGCCGTCGGTGACCGTGAGCGGTTTCGGGGTCAGCCCGACGAGCACGAGACGCCCGCCGAGGCCGAGGCAGCTCACGGCCTGCTCCCGCACCGGTGGCACGCCGGCCATGTCGAACGCCACGTCCAGCCCGGAACCCCCGGTGAGGGCGAGGATCTGCTCGCGCAGGGTGGAGTCGCCCGGGTCCAGCGCGAGGTCGGCGCCGAATTCCAGTGCCCGTTCCCGCGCCGCTTCGAGCGGATCCACCGCGACGATCGGGGCGGCGCCGATCAGCCGGAGCAGCTGCACCGCGTGCGCGCCGAGCCCGCCCGCGCCCCACACGCCCGCCGGCCGGGCGGGCTGGGCCTGGCCGGTGCCGGTGACCGCGCCCCACGGGGTGGACACGGCGTCCGGCACGATCGCGGCCTGCACGAACGGCAGGTCGTCGGGGATCGGGATGAGGGTGTGCTGGCTGGCGAGGGCGTACTCGGCCCAGCCACCGTCGTAGTCGACGCCGCGCGTGCGGACCTGCAGGCACGGGTCGCGGAAGCGCACGCAGTTCGGGCACTGGCCGCACCGCTCCCCCGCCTCGAGTGCGACGCGCTGGCCCTCCCGCCACCGGTCCGGCACGTCGGGGCCGATCGCGTCGATCTCGCCCGCGACCTCGTGGCCGAGGGTGACCTCGGGGGTTTCGAGGAAGAGCGGCGTGAGGGTGCCGTCGATCAGGTGGGCGTCGGACAGGCACAACCCGGCCGCGCGCACCTTGATCCGGACCTGGCCCGGCCCGGGTTCGGGTACCGGCACCTCGCGGACGTCGAACTTGCGCGAGCCGATCTCGAGCCTCCCGGCCAGCATGGTGGCCATGCGGGTCCTCCCGTCGTCGCGGCGGCGTTACCCCACATGGTGTCCCAGGCGCGTGATTCTCACACGTGACTTCCTCCTTCTTGGCACGATCGGTGGCAGAATGGGAGCTGACCGGACTGGGGAGGTCGCTCATGGTGCTCCTGGTGGTTTTCGTCGGCATCATCGGTTTGCTGCTGGTCGCCGCGGGGGTGCACGATCTGCGCACCCGCCGGAAGCGCCCGGTGAAGCCCTGGGCGACGGACGAGCTGGTCGAGCACCGCCGCGACCTGCACGCGGCGCAGGGCGTGGACTTCCGCGTGCGCGACCTCAGCTGGATGGCCGTGCACCGCCGCAAGCCGCGGTGATTGCTTGACCGGAGCCCTGACTGGCGCAGGACAGGGCGAGTGGGCTCAGCGACGGCTACGCCCAGGTGGGTTGGCTGTAGGTGAGCCGCCGCGGCGAGGGCGGCTGCCGAGGGCCGGAGGCCTGGTTGGCGTGGCGAGTTGGCTGGCCGCGAGCTGGCGCGGCACAACCGCCTGCCTGCGCCTGCCGCCGCGGCGTTCGGGCCGAGCGTGCCGCCACCGCCAGAGCGGATGGGCTGCAGGCACGCGCGAGGGCGAGGGGCGGGTGGATTGTCTACGGGCTGTTGCGGGCTGAGCATCTGCTCCCGCTACTGGGCGAGGCGAGTCGGCTGAGCACACCGCTGCGGGAAGCGAGTCGGCCGAGCACGCCACCGCGAGCGAGGCAAGTCGGCCGAACACACCGCTACGGGAAGCGAGTCGGCCGAGCACGCCGCTGCGGGAGGCGTGTCGGCTGAGTGCACCACTGCGAGCGAGGCGAGTCGGCTCAGCACACCGTTGCGTGCGGCGCGAATTGGGCTAGGCGCACCCCTACGGGCGGGCGCGTGGGCGCCGCGCGGGCTAAGGCCACGGTGGGGTGGCCGTCTGCATGAGGGCGGCGCCGGCGCGGGGGCCTAGTACTGGTTGGCGTCCGCCGGGGCCTTGCCAGCCTGCGCGCCATGGCCAGCGGCCTTGTGCGTCGGCGTGGACGAGTTGCGTTGCGCGCACCTCGGGGCCGTACAGGTCGACCGCTGTGCGCAGGTGCACGGACGGCACCTCGACCGCCACGGCTTCCAGCAGCAGGTTTCCCGGGCCCGGTAGGCGCTCCCCCGGCGCCAGGTCCGGCTCGCCCGTTCGGAGCAGGTGCGCGGCGACCTCGTTGAGCACGTCGCGCGCCCGGTGGGGCTCCATGGCTGTCACCACCAGCTCCGGTCTGCCCCGGCCCGTCAGTCCCGCCGTGTAGGCCCACGGCGGCCGATATCCGTTGCCCTCGAACGAGATCACCGCCCAGCCGTGCTCGGCGATGATCTCGCACAGGTGTCGCAGGTGCCCGCCCGGCCGGTCGCACTTACCGCACATCGTCTCCCCCTCGGAGTTCGGGTGGCTGTGCGATCGACTATGCAGGGCGGCACCGACAAAAAGACAGTCCCGCCCCCGGCGCATTCACCCGATCGTGGCTAACTGGGGGAAAATTGACGGTGCAGCACCTGGTTCAGCACGTCACGGAGAACCCCAACGTGCCCGGACGGCACATCGGACACGGATCGCCAGGCCACGTAGCCATCCGGACGAACCAGGAGACATCCGGCCTCATCGAGGTCCGACACCCGGCGCCAGTCACCGTAGGCATCACGAGCACCGGCATCACCGATGCGCACCGCCCGCAGCGACAGCTCCTCGGCCGCGGAAACCCAGCCACCACCGGCGAGACCGGTCACCACGGTGAACTCGCCACGGCCAACGAGATCCAAAGTAGACAGACGCTCGCCGTGCTCGTCCACCAGCCACGCGTGCGGCAGCTTCGCCCCGGGCCTGGTCGATGGCTGGTGGAACAGCTCCGGATCCCGCTCCCACACCTCCGGCGGCGCGTCGTCCGGGATCACCGCCCCCGACGCGTACCGCTGGTTCAGCTCGACGCCGTGCGCGTTGAACTCGTAGTTCTTCAGCTCGATCGCCTCGTGCAGCGCCTGCCGCCGCTTGACGCCCTCCGCACCGTCCGCCCGGCACGCCGCCAGCCCGGCCACGATGCCCTCGTCGTCACCACCACCGGCGATGCCCAGCGCGGCGAAGATCGGCCCGAACTGGTCGCGGCTCAGGTTCGCCCGGTCCACGATCTGCCTGCCCACCGGCGCCCGCTCCGCCGTGTAGGTGTCGAGCAGCCCCGGCCCCGCCTCGCCGCGCAGCACCATCGCCAGCTTCCACGCCAGGTTGTAGGAGTCCTGGATGGACGTGTTGGACCCGAGCCCGTTCGACGGCGGGTGCCGGTGCACCGCGTCGCCCGCGCAGAACACCCGGCCACGCGAATACTCGGTGGCGTAGGAGTGGTTGACCGTCCACAGTGAAGTCGAGCTGATCTCGACGTCGACCGAGGCGTCGCCGACCAGGTCGTGCACGATCTGCCGCGCGGTCGCCTCGTCGACCTCCGGCGGCGGCTGCTCGATGTCGTAACCCCAGGTCAGCAGCCATTCGTCCCACGGCCGCACCATCCGCACCAGCCCCATCCCGATGCCGCCGAGGTGCGCGCCGGGCCGCATCACCCAGTACAGCACGCTCGGCCGGTGCGCGACGTGCCGCGACAGGTCGGCCCGGAACACGATGTTCATGCTCCCGGCCTTGCCGCTCTGCCCGGCGATCGGCAGCCCGATCTGCTCGGCCACCAGGCTGCGCCCGCCGTCCGCGCCGATCAGGTACCGCGCGCGCACGGTGAACTCGTCGCCCCGCACCCGGTCGCGCAACCGCGCGGTCACGCCGTCCGCGTCCTGTTCCAGCGACAGGAATTCGGTGTCGAACCGCACCTTCGCGCCGCGCGCCGCGGCGTTGCCGATCAGAATGGGTTCCAGGTAGGTCTGCGGCAGGTCGATCATGCCGCACGGGCTGGCCGCCGCGTATTCGCTGAGCGACCGCGGCCCGGTGCCCCACGTGCGGATGCGGCCGATCTCGTCACCGGCGAGCGACGTGCACAGGACGGTGTCGCCCATCAGTTCCTGCGGGGTGCCCGCGGCGAGCGCCTCCTTCTCGACGCCGGCGTCCCGCAGCACCTCCAGCGTGCGCTGGTTGGTGATGTGGGCGCGCGGGGTGTTCGCGACCCAGCCGTACTTGCTGACGAGCAGGGTGTCCACGCCGTAGCCGGCCAGCAGCAGTGCCGCCGATCCGCCTGCGGGTCCGCTGCCGACGACCAGGACGTCGGTGTCGTAGGTCTGCATGGAAACTCCTAGCGCGCGATGCGGAAGGTGAACTCGAGCAACCGCCACTCGCCGTCGACGGCCCGTCCGTCCGGGGTGGGGCCGTGCCGCGGGACGAAGTCCACGACGAGGGAGTCCTTGACGCCGAAGACGGTGTCGCCGCGCCCCGTCGAGGCGTCCAGGTACGGCCCGCCCTTGACGAACAGCTGCGTGATCAGCTGCTGGTGGCCCGGCGCGTTGATCATGAAGTGCACGTGCGGCGCCCGCCACGGGTGCCGCCCGGTGGCCGCGAGCATCTGCCCGACCGGGCCGTCCTCCGGGATCGGGTACTCGTTGGGCAGGATCGACCAGAACCGCACGCGGCCGTCGGCGTCGCTGCGGAAGCGCGCCCGCAGCACCGGCCCGTCGAGGTCGGGCAGCTGGACATCGTAGTAACCGTCCTCGTTGGCCTGCCAGACGTCGACGACCGCGTCGGGGACGGGCTTGTCGTCCGGGTCGGTGACGCGGATGTCCGCCCACATCGGCGTGCCGGGCAGTCCCCGGGCGATGTCGGTGCCCTGCTCGGCGGCCGGCGGGCCCTCGACGTAGAACGGGCCGAGCACCGCCGAGGGTGTGGTGTCCGGGGTGCGGGAGTTGGTCAGGACGTCGACCGCGCTGGACACCCCCAGCACGTCGGAGAGCAGCACGAACTCCTGCCGCGTGTCGGTGGTGATGTGGCCGGCGCGGGTCAGGAAGTCGATGGCGTACTGCCATTCGTCCTGGGTGACGTCGTTGGCGGTGACGTAGTGGTGCAGGTGCCGGACGAGGTCCGTGACCAGCTGTTTCGCGCGCGGGTCCGGCGTCTGGTCGAAGCTCGCGACGACCTGCCGGGTGAGCCAGCCCAGGTCCGGCACGGCGCGTCCCCCGCCCGGGCGGGTGCCGTGCCACGCCTGCCGCAGCAGGTCCTCGATGCCCTCGCGGGTCAGCTCGCGCGGGTTCGGGTACGGCTTGGCGGTGGCGAGTTCGGCCGCGTGGGGAACGTCGTCGAGGCTCATGCCCAGCTCCCGCAGCGACGTCGGCCCGCCGCAGCGGACGACGAGGTCGTGCACGCCGCTGGGCGCGTCGGTGGTGCCGAGCGCCGCCGCGATGCGGGTCATGACCTCGGTCGCGGCCGGGGCGTTGTAGGCCATGGCGTGCGGGAGGATCACCGTGTGCGTCTCGGCGTGCGGCAGGTCGAACGAGCCGCCGAGGGTGTGGCAGAGTTTGTGGTGCAGGCTCATTCCGACGGTGGCCAGGCAGGTGCCGGCGAGCCACGCGGCCTGCAGCAGATCCGCCCGCGCGTCCACGTCGGACGGTTGGTCGACGAGGGCGGGCAGCGACCGGGCGATGCGGGTGATCGCGTCCAGGGCCATGCCGTCGACGATCGGGTTCGCCTGCGGTGCGTACAGCGCCTCGACCGCGTGGGCCATCGCGTTGATGCCGCTGGTGACCGAGACGGCGACGGGCAGCCCGAGGGTCAGGTCGACGTCGGAGATGACCGTTTCGGGCAGGATGGCGGGTGAGGACCGGGTGGTCTTGCGGCCGTTCTCGGTCTCGCCAAGGACCGGCGTGACCTCGGAGCCCGCGTAGGTGGTCGGCAGGATGACCTGCGGCAGGTCGGTGCGCACGGCGAGCGCCTTGGCCAGCCCGGTGGTGGAGCCGCCGCCGATCGCGACCAGGCAGTCCGCTTGGTGTTCGGTCAGGACCGCGAGGGCCTGCTCGGTGACCTCGACGGGCGTGTGCATGGCGGCGCCGTCGAACTCCGCGGCGAGCAGCGGTCCCAACGCGTCGCGCACCGGCTGCGCGGCATCGTGGAGTGGCGGGCTGGACAGCAGCAGCACCCGAGTGCCACCGAGCCGCGCCACCTCCTCGCGCACCTGAGCAACCGTCCCCGAGCCGAAAACGACCCGAGCCGGATGAGCCGAGTAGACGAAGCCCCGCATCGCGCTCCACTCCCTTGACACCGACGTGTCGACCAGTATCGGCTGTGGTGGGGAGCGGCGCCTGCACGGAATGCGCGTTCTTCGGCACAAAAGAGGCGCGAAGCGGCCTTGGGCTTTGAACAAAACCCGAGCTGGGTGGTCATCCCGTCGCCTGGAACTGGACGATCACCTTGAGCCAGGGCCGCAACCTGCGTGCTTTCCGGCGGCCGGACATGCCAACCTTGCGGCCCTGGTTCAAGGTGATATGCACAAACCGGAAGGCGACGGGATGACCACCCAGCGACCCACTGCATGAGGTGGGACGAGGCACCCAACCCCTGGTCATCCCGGAGCCTGCCCGTCCGGCGAGGACTCTTTTGATCTTTTTCCTGCGCTTCGCGCAGGGGCGCCTCACGGCGCTCGAAAGGTCACCTTC
>NZ_JBEXTX010000128.1:0-21111 GCF_040614175.1 Amycolatopsis sp. NPDC006131 | reverse complement strand
CGGTAGTGGGTCGGGGCGGCGCCCGCCGTCGATCGGCGGGCGCCGTTACAGGCCGACGCGCCGGTAGAGGCCGCCGACCTCTTCGCGGTTGAGCTTGCGGATCGTGCCCGGCTTGCCGTTGCCCAGCTGCACGTCGCCGATCGCGGTGCGCACCAGCTTGCGCACCGGGAACCCGACCTCGGCCAGCAGGCGCCGCACGATGTGCTTGCGGCCCTCGTGCAGCACGATCTCCAGCAGGGTGCGCCCGCCCATGCTGTCCTTGACCCGGAACGCGTCGACGCGCACCGGGCCGTCCTCCAGCACGATGCCGTCCTTGAGCTCCTTGCCGAGACCGCGCGGCACCTTGCCGTCGACCTCGGCCAGGTACGTCTTGGGCACGTGGTAGGAGGGGTGCATCAGCCGGTGCGCGAGGTCGCCGTCGTTGGTGAGCAGCAGCAGGCCCTCGGTCTCGGCGTCGAGGCGGCCGACGTGGAACAGCCGCTCGCTGCGGTCCCGCACGTAGTCGCCGACGCACGGGCGGCCCTGGTCGTCGTACATCGTGGTGTGCACGCCGCGGGGCTTGTTCAGCGCCAGGTGGATCAGGTCCTCGCGGAGGATGACCCGGGTGCCGTCGACGTGGATCACGGCGCTGTCCGGGTCGACACGCCTGCCGAGCTCGCGGACCACCTTGCCGTCGACGCTCACGCGGCCCTGCACGATCAGGTCTTCGGCGGCGCGGCGCGAGGCCACGCCCGCCTTGGCGAGCACCTTCTGCAGGCGCACGCCCTCGGCTTCGGGCTCAGATGTCATCGATGGAGTCCACTTCCGGCAACAGGGGGGCGATCGGCGGCAGGTCGGTCAGCGACGACAGGCCCAGCCGCTCGAGGAACAATTCGGTCGTCACGTACAGAGTGCCACCCGTCTCGGGGTCGGCGCCGTTCTCCTCGATGAGACCACGGGCGAGCAGGGTGCGGATCACACCGTCGACGTTGACGCCGCGGACGGCCGCGACGCGGGAACGCGTGACGGGCTGCCGGTAGGCGATGACGGCGAGGGTCTCCAGCGCGGCCCGGGTGAGTTTGGACCGCTGCCCGTCCAGCAGGAGCTTCTCGACGTACGGCGCGTAGGTGTCGCGGGTGAACAGGCGCCAGCCCTCGCCGACGCGCCGCAGGTCGATGCCGCTGCCGCGCTCGGTGAGCTCGGCCGACATGACCTGCAGGGTCTGCGTCACGCGCGGCTCGGGCTGGCCGAGCGCGCTCGCGAGCGCCTCCTCGCTGACCGGCGAGTCGACGACCAGCAGGAGCGCTTCGAGCGCCGCGGCCAGCGCGGAGTGCTCCGTGAGGTCCGGCAGGCCATCCCCCACCGCGACGAGGTCCTCGTCGGGCTCCTCGGGGTAGTCCGGCAGGGGCGCGTCCTCCGGGGGCAGGGTGGCTTCGCCGGACGCCTGCTCGGGCTGCGCCGCCGCGGCGTCGGCCTCCGCCTGCAGCTCACCGCCCGCGGTGGCCGCCGCGGGCGGCTCCGCTGCCTCGGCATCGGGCGCAGGCAGCGCCTGCTCCACCTCTGCCTCAGGCTCCTCGGGCTCGGCCTCGGCCTCGGCGGGAGACGGCTCGGCTTCCGCCGAGGGAGGCTCCGTGGTCTCCGCGGACGGCGCGGCGGCGGCCTCCGTAGGAGGCGCGGCGTCCGCATCAGGCGCGGGCGGCGCCTCCTGAGGCACTTCGCTCTCGGCGGGCGCCGTGGGCTCCTCGGCCCCCGCCGCGGACGCGACATCCGCATCGAGCGCGGGCGGCGCCTCCTCCGGAGGCGATCCGCCGTCGGCGGACTCCTGCTCAGCAGCGGGCATCTCGGCCTCGCGCGCCGGCTCCGCATCCGACGCAGCCACGTCACCCGGCTCGGCGCCGGGCGCCGAGGGCATCCCCGCCCGCTCCACCCCGGCCCGCTCCACCTCGGGCCCGGCCACCTCGCCCTCGGGCCGGGACGGTTCCTGTTCGGGACTCACCCGTACTCCTCTTCCTCGACGCGGGCCCGGTCCGCCTCGGCGGCGGCCTCGGCCTCCGAGACCGACCCGCCGGTCCACCGCACCCGCAGCATCGTCAGCGGCTCGTCCTGCTCGAACTGCACGCTGGACTCCCGGTAGAGCTCCAGCAGCGCCAGGAACCGGGCCACCACCTCGACCGTGTGCTCGCAGTCCTCGACCAGCTCGGTGAACGTCGCCTGGCCCCGCTCCGCCAGCTTCAGCCGCAGCAGCGCCGCGTGCTCCCGCACCGACACCCGGTGCGCGTGGATGTGGTCCAGCGACACCGTGGGCGGCGGCTTGGGCCGGAACACGGCCAGCGCGATCTCCGCCAGCTTGTCCGCGTCCACCCCGAGCGTCACCTCGGGCAGCAGCCCGAGGTAGCGCTCCTCCAGCGACACCGACCGCGGGTACCGCCGCAGCGCCCCGGCCTCCAGCTCCGCGAACAGCGCCGCGACCTGCTTGTACGCCCGGTACTGCAGGACACGGGCGAACAGCAGGTCCCGCGCCTCCAGCAGCGCCAGGTCGTCCTCGTCCTCGACCTCGGCCGCGGGCAGCAGCCGCGCGGCCTTCAGGTCGAGCAGGGTCGCCGCGATGACCAGGAACTCCGTCACCTCGTCCAGGTCCCACTCCGGCCCCAGCGCCCTGGTGTAGGCGATGAAGTCGTCGGTGACCTGGTGCAGCGCGACCTCGGTGACGTCGAGCTGGTGCTGCGAGATCAGCTGCAGCAGCAGGTCGAACGGCCCCTCGAAGTTGTCCAGGCGGACCTTGAACTTCGGCGCCGCGGAATCCTCGACGGGCTGGGCCCCGTCGACCGGAGCCCCGTTCTCGCTCACGTCCCGGCGGCTTCCTCGGAGTCGAGGCCGCCCTCACGGAGGCGGCGCACCAGCACCGAGTCGGCGCCGTGCTCGTCGAAGTCCGCCAGCAGCACCGCCACGGCCTCCCGCACGAGACGGCCGCGGTCGATGGCCAGGCCGTGCTCGGCCCGCAGGCTCAGCCGCGCCTGCTCCATCGCGACCAGTTCGTCGCCGGAGACGTAGACGGTGATCTTCGAATCGTGCTTCTGACGTCCGCTGCCGCGCCGTCCGGCGGCGCTGCGCTCCAGCTGCTCGCGGTGCCCGGAGTTCTGCCCGTTGCCCGGCCGCTGCGCTTCCGGGCGCTGCGGGGCGGGCGTGGGCGGCGCGGGCACGTCGAGGGCCGGGCTGCTGGTCAGGCGGAAGAGTTCCGAAGCCCCGGGGAGGGAGGCTCGCCTGCTCACCGAGCGATCACCTCGCGCGCCAGCGCGCGATACGCCTGCGCGCCGGCGGACTTGGGGGCCCAGCGGGTGATGGGCTCACCGGCCACGGTGGTCTCCGGGAACCGCACGGTGCGGTTGATCACCGTGTCGAACACGGTGTCGCCGAAGGCCTCCACGACCCGCGCCATGACCTCCCGTGAGTGGAGGGTCCGCGGGTCGAACATGGTGGCCAGGATGCCGGTGATATCCAGTTTGGGGTTCAAGCGTTCGCGTACCTTCTCGATCGTGTCGATCAACAAAGCCACGCCACGCAAGCTGAAGAACTCGCACTCCAGCGGGATGATCACGCCGTCGGCGGCCGTGAGCGCGTTCACCGTGAGCAACCCGAGCGATGGCTGGCAGTCGACCAGAACATAGTCGTACTCCGAGATGAGGGGTTGCACGACCCGGAGCAACGTGTGCTCGCGCCCCACCTCGGCGACCAGCTGCACCTCGGCGGCGGACAGGTCGATGTTGCTCGGCAGCAGGTCCATGCCCTCGACACTGGTGTGCCGCAGGATGTCCTGGGCGGTCACCGACCGCTCCATGATCGCGTTGTAGACCGTCTGGTCCAGCTCGTGCGGCTGCACGCCGAGGCCCACCGACAGCGCGCCCTGCGGGTCGAAGTCCACCAGCAGCACCCGGCGGCCGTACTCGGCGAGCGCGGCGCCCAGGTTGATCGTGGACGTGGTCTTGCCGACCCCGCCCTTCTGGTTGCACATGGCCAGCACCGTGGCCGGGCCGTGCTTGTCCAGCAGGGGCGGTTCGGGAATCTCACGCAACGGTCTGCCGGTCGGGCCGAGCTTGGGCTTGCCGTTCGCTTCGGCGCCCACGGCCACGACAGAGTCCACGGTGTCGGGCTCCCCCTCTGTCGCGATGGTCAGGTTGTCGAGGTTCGCGGCGGCCGATGCGGCCGAGACCGATCTGGTCGAGGGCTGCGGTGTCGACATGGCGCGAAACTCCTCGTTCGACGGGTTGGCCGCAGCCTATTCGGCGAGCCGTTTGTCGCCAAAGCAACTCGCCGGAGGCGATCAGGTCAACCCAGCGCCCGAGGATGGGCCGTAGCATATACCTCACGCAGAGTGTTCATCGTGACCAGGGTGTACACCTGCGTCGTGGTCACCGAAGCGTGGCCTAGCAGCTCTTGGACCACCCGGACGTCCGCTCCGCCCTCCAGCAGGTGGGTCGCGAAACTGTGACGCAGCGTGTGCGGCGACACGCCGGTGGAGATCCCGGCGCGTTCGGCGTTGGTCTTGAGGACCTGCCAAGCGCTCTGCCGGGACAGCCGGGTCCCCCTGGCGTTGAGGAACAGCGCCGCGGTGCCGCGGCCGCGCAGCGCCAGCACCGGTCGGGCGCGCACCAGGTAGGCCTCCAGCGCCTCGACCGCGGGACGGCCGATCGGCACCAGCCGCTGCTTGCCGCCCTTGCCGTCGAGCAGCACGGTGCGCTCCTCGCGGTCGACGTCGTCGAGGTCGAGCCCGACGGCCTCGGAGATCCGGGCCCCGGTGGAGTACAGCAGCTCCAGCAGCGCCCGGTCGCGCAGCGGCCGCTCCCCCTCGGCGGGCGGCATCGCCAGCAGCCGCAGCACGTCGTCCACCGGCAGCGCCTTGGGCAGCCGCTTGGCCGGCGCCGGGGGCCGCACCTCGCGGGCCGGGTCGTCCTCGGTCAGCCCGTCGAGGTGCGCGAAGCGGTGCAGCCCGCGCACCGCGACCAGCGCCCGCGCCGCCGAGGACGCCGCCAGCGGCGGGTGCACCTCGTCGCCCTCGCGCAGCGCCGCGCCGAACCCGGTCACGTCGGATTCGGTGACGCGCCGGAAGTCCCGCACCCCGGCCTGCTCCAGGTACCGCAGGTACCGGCGCAGGTCGCGGGCGTAGCTGTCCAGGGTGTTGCGTGCCGTCCCGCGCTCCACGGCGAGATGATCGAGATAGGCCGTGACCACCTCGGCGGCCGGCAGAACATGCACGCCGACACCCTAGAGCGTGACGTCAGGAAATGCGATCGGCGAACCGCGTCGGCCGGTCCCGCCACGGCGCGTCCGACGGCCGCGACGGCGCGCCGTCGTGGACGACCGCGTGCGCGGCGAGCACGCCGCCGACGGTCGCGCCGTTGACGATCTCCCCGGACAGCGCCATCCGCACCGCCTCGGCCAGCGGCACCCGGTGCACCACCAGGTCGGCCTCCTCGTCGCCGAGGACCTCCCGGTCGACCGGGGTCAGGTCGCGCGCCAGGAACACCCGCACGACCTCGTCGGTGAACCCGGGCGAGGCGGCCACGTCGACCAGCGTCTCCCACCGCGCGGCGGCGAGCCCGGCCTCCTCGGCCAGCTCGCGCCGCGCGGCCTCCACCGGGTCCTCCCCGGCGTGGTCGAGCAGCCCGGCGGGCAGCTCCCAGATCCGCCGCCCCAGCGGGTGCCGGTACTGGTGGACCAGGGTGACCGCGCCGTCTGCGTCGACCGCGGCGATCGCGACCGCGCCGAGGTGCTCCACCACCTCGCGCCTGGCGGTGCCGCCCCCGGGCATCGCGACCTCGTCGATCCGCAGCCCGACCACGCGTCCGATGTGGACGTCCTTGCTGGACACCACCCGGAAGTCGTGCTCGCCGGGGGCGGTCAATGCGCGCTCACGGTGGGCTCGGGCAGCTCGACCGGCAGCCGGTCCGCGGTGCGGTACCGGACGACGGCGTCGATGAACGCGTCGAACAGCGGGTGCGGCCGGGTCGGGCGGCTCTTGAGCTCCGGGTGCGCCTGGGTGCCGACGAAGAACGGGTGCACGTCGGCGGGCAGCTCGACGAACTCGACCAGGCGGTCGTCGGGCGAGGTGCCGGAGAAGACCAGCCCGGCGTCGGAGAGCCGCTTGCGGTAGGCGTTGTTGACCTCGTAGCGGTGCCGGTGCCGCTCGGACACGTCGGTGCTGCCGTAGGCCTTCGCGACCTGCGAGCCGGGCTTGAGCTTGGCCGGGTAGGCGCCCAGCCGCATCGTGCCGCCCATGTCGCGCTCGCCCGCGACGACGTCCTTCTGGTCGGCCATCGTGGAGATCACCGGGTGCTCGGTGCCCTCGTCGAACTCGGCCGAGTTCGCGCCCTCGATGCCGGCCAGGTTGCGGGCCGCCTCGATGACCATGCACTGCAGGCCGAGGCACAGCCCGAGCACCGGGATGCCGCGGGTGCGGGCGTAGTGGATCGCGCCGATCTTGCCCTCGATGCCGCGCACGCCGAATCCGCCGGGCACCAGGACGCCGTCGACGTCGCCCAGCGCGGCGGCCGCGCCGGCCGGGGTGGTCGCGCGGTCGGAGGCGACCCACACGATCTCGACCTTGGCGCGGTGGGCGAACCCGCCCGCGCGCAGCGCCTCGGTGACCGACAGGTAGGCGTCGGGCAGATCGATGTACTTGCCGACCAGCGCCACGCGGACCGTCTCGGACGGGTTGTGCACCCGGTCGAGCAGGTCGCCCCACACCGTCCAGTCGACGTCGCGGAAGGGCAGGCCGAGGCGGCGCACCACGTAGGCGTCCAGCGCCTCGCGGTGCAGCACCTTCGGGATGTCGTAGATCGAGCGCGCGTCCGGGCAGGCGATGACCGCCTCGGTGTCCACGTCGCACATCAGCCCAATCTTGCGCTTGAGGTCCTCGGGCAGGTCGCGGTCGGCCCGGCACACCAGCGCGTCGGGCTGGATGCCGATGTTGCGCAGCGCCGCGACCGAGTGCTGCGTCGGCTTGGTCTTGAGCTCGCCCGACGGCGCGAGGTAGGGCACCAGCGACACGTGCAGGAAGAAGCAGTTGTCCCGGCCGATCTCGTGCCGCACCTGGCGGCAGGCCTCCAGGAACGGCAGCGACTCGATGTCGCCGACCGTGCCGCCGACCTCGGTGATCACCACGTCGGGCTGCTGCCCCGTGCCGTCCGACTCCGCGACCGCCATGATCCGGCGCTTGATCTCGTCGGTGATGTGCGGGATGACCTGCACGGTGTCGCCGAGGTACTCACCCCGGCGCTCCTTGGCGATGACCTCGGAGTAGACCTGGCCGGTCGTGACGTTCGCCGAGCCGGAGAGGTCCCGGTCGAGGAAGCGCTCGTAGTGGCCGATGTCCAGGTCGGTCTCGGCGCCGTCCTCGGTGACGAACACCTCGCCGTGCTGGAACGGGTTCATGGTGCCTGGATCCACGTTGAGGTAGGGATCCAGCTTCTGCATCGTGACCCGCAGGCCGCGAGAGGTGAGGAGCTGGCCCAGGCTGGAGGCCGTCAGGCCCTTGCCCAGGGAGGAGGCGACGCCCCCCGTGACGAAAACGTACTTGGCTGTCCGCGGCTGAAGTCCCACGGGCTTCCACCTTATCGCACCGGCCCCCGGGCGCTCGCTCGCCGCGCCCACGTAGTTCGATGGGTCACGTCAGACGTTCGCGCGTGAAAGAGGCACCGTGACCCAGCCCCCCGCTTCCCAGCCCACCTGGACCGCGCCGGTCGCGCCCGGCCCGCTCGACGCGACGGTGCGCGTCCCCGGCTCCAAGTCGATCACCAACCGGGCGTTCGTGCTGGCCGCGCTGGCCGCCGAGCCGACCCTGGTCCGCGCCCCGCTGGACTCCCGGGACGCCCGGCTCATGCTGGGCGCGTTGGAGTCGCTGGGCGGCGGCTGGGAGCGGCGCGGCGACGACGTGCTGGTCCGCCCGCTGGCGCACGGCTCGACGGAACCGGCGAACGTCGTGCTGGGCAACGCGGGCACGGTCGCGCGGTTCACGCCCGCGCTGGCCGGGCTGGGGTCGGCGCCGGTGACGTTCGACGGGGACGAGGCCATCCGCCGCCGCCCGATCGCGCCGCTGCTGGCCGCGCTGCGCGAGGCGGGCGCGGACATCGACGACGAGGGCCGGGGCGCGCCGCCGTTCACCGTCCGCGGGCACGGCGGCCTGCCCGGCGGGAAGGTCGACCTGGACTCCAGCGCGTCCAGCCAGTTCCTGTCGGCCCTGCTGCTCGCCGGTCCCGCGTTCGAGGCCGGGGTGACGGTGCGGCTGACCGGCGGCACACCGCCGAGCGAGCCGCACATCGCGATGACGCTGGACATGCTGCGCCGGTTCGGCGCGTCCCCGGAGCGGGACGGGCAGGAGTTCCACGTCGGCCCGGCGCGGCTGTCCTGCCCGGACTTCACGGTCGAGCCGGACCTGTCCACCGCGGCGCCGTTCGTGGTGGCCGCGGCGGCCGCGGGCGGCACCGTGCGCATCCCCGGCTGGCCGGAGTACTCCACCCAGCCGGGTGACTGGCTGCGCAGCCTGATGACCGAGCTGGGCCAGCGTGTGGAGCTGACTCCGGAGGGGCTGACCGTCACCGGAACGGGCGAAATCCCGGGCACGCGGCTCGACCTGCACGAGGTGGGTGAGCTGACCCCGGTGATCGCCGCGCTGCTGTGCTTCGCCGACGGGCCGTCGGTCATCTCCGGCGTCGCGCACCTGCGCGGGCACGAGACCGACCGGCTGGCGGCGCTGGCGACCGAGCTGTCCGCGCTGGGCGCCGGGGTGACCGAGACCGCGGACGGTCTGGCGATCACCCCGGCCCCGATGCACGGCGGCGTGTTCCGCACCTACGAGGACCACCGGCTGGTGATGGCCGGCGCGGTGCTCGGCCTTCGGGTCCCCGGTGTGGAGGTCGAGGACCCGGCGACGGTCGGCAAGACCTTCCCCGGGTTCACCACCGCCTGGGCGGAGATGCTCAGCTGACCACGTCGGCCAGCCTGCCGACCTGGCCCGGGTCGGTGCCCCAGCAGTAGAGCATCAGCTCGTCGGCGCCGAGGTCCGCGAAGTGCTTGGCCGCTTCGCGGACCTGCTCCGGCGTGGTGAGCATGCCCTCGACCATGTTCCTGCCGTAATCGCTGAAGGCGTAGTAGGCGGCGATGGCCGCGCGTGCCTCGTCCACATCGGACTCCAGCGCGACGTTGACCTGGGCGACCATGCGCGGGCGGCCGTCGCGGCCCGCGTCGGCCCAGAACCGCTCGACCTTGGCGAACAGGTCGCCCGCCCACTTCGGCGGCGCGGCGCACAGGAACCCGTCGCCGTGCCGGGCGATCCGCTCCAGGGCGGGCTCGGCGAAGGCGCCGAACAGGACTTCGGGACCGCCGGGCGTGGCCGGGGCGGGCCCGATCCCTTCGGCGCCGGACCAGATCCGCCGCATGCGGGTCATCTGCTCGTCGAGGATCCGGCCGCGCTGACGCGGGTCGGTGCCGGTGGCCTGGTGGTCGTCGGCGCGTCCGCCGACACCGAGGCCGAGGGTGAAGCGGCCGCCGGAGAGCCGGTCCAGCGTGGCGGCCTGCTTGGCGAGCAGGGCGGGTTCGCGCAGCGGGGCCAGCAGGACCTCGGTCTGCAGGCGGACGCGCGTGGTGGCGCCGGCGAGCAGGGCGAGGGTGACCAGCGGCTCGGGGTTGTCGTAGACGATCCGGTCGAGCAGGCCGAGCGTGCGGAACGGGCCGTCGTCGGCCAGACGCGCCCAGTCGGTGAGCTGTTCGGGGCTGCCGATGGGCAGGCCGAGACCGAAATGCATGAATTCCTCCAGAAAACGGGCATGGCGAACTGACAGTGCCGCCCGCTCCGGACTCTTTTCGCGGTGCTGCCTCTGCGGCTGTACTTCGGTGGCAGGCACGGTCCCGTGGAGTACTTTCGATCTTAGAGCAAGATCATCTGGGGAAGGACTGGTTTTCATGACCGATCGCCGTTTCCGGTTCGGGCTGGTCACCGGGCAGCCGGGTCCCGCGAGCCACTGGGCGGGACTGGCCCGCCGCGCCGAGGACCTCGGCTTCGACACGCTGCTGGTGCCCGACGCGGCCGGGGTGCAGGCGTCGGTCCCGGCGCTGGCCGCGGTTGCCGCGTCGAGTTCCCGGCTGCGGATCGGGACGTTCGTGCTCGCCGCACCGATGCACTCCCCCGGCCGCATCGCCTGGGAGACCGCGACACTCGACCAGCTGTCCGAGGGCCGGTTCGAGCTGGGCCTGGGCGCGGGCCGCGGGGACGCCGGCGGCACGGCGGAGCTGCTGGGCGTGCCGTTCGGCAGCGCCGGCGAACGGGTGCGGCAGGTGGGCGAGGCGATCCAGGCGGTGCGGAAGCTGTTCGCCGACGGCACGTTCACGCCGGTGCAGCAGCCCGCGCCGCCGATCATGGTGGCGGGCAGCGGGACCCGGTTGCTGCGGCTGGCCGCCCAGGAGGCCGACATCGTCGCGGTGCACACCAGCAGTGAGGAGGAGCTGCGCGAGCGCCTGCCGGTGCTCCGGGAGGCGGCCGGCGCCCGCTTCGACGAGCTGGAGCTGAGCGTGAACGTGTTCGCCATCGGCGACGGCCCGCTTCCGGAGTGGATGCGGCAGTTCGGCATCGACCCGGCGGCGGCGAGGGACAACACGAACCCGGCGGTGCTGACCGGCGACACGGCCACGGTGGTGGACACGCTGCGCCGCCGCCGGGACGAGTTCGGGCTGTCCTACGTCACGATCAACGCCCACGCGCTGGAAGCGGCGATCCCGGTGGTCGAGCGCCTCGCCGGGACCTGATCGCCCCGGACCTGATCGCCCAAGATCTGATCGCCCAAGATCTGATGACTCAGAGCGGCGCGGTATAGGTCGTTATACGCTGCCCGCCGGGGTGGAGCCCGGCGGGCAGCGGCGATCGAGCGTTGCCCGCGGCGGCGAGCCGCCACCCGCAGCCCCGGCGAGGCAGCGGAACTCAGCTGCCCGCCGGGTCGTCCCCGGCGGGCGGCGGCGGTGGTCAGCTACCCGGCTGCGCGACCCCGGGCGCGGGCGACTGCGCGTTGCCCGCGATGCCGTACCGCCCGGTCCCGCCGTCCAGCTGTTCCTTGAGCGCCAGCACGGCGCTGATCCGCCCGGCAGCCGTGTTCGCGTTGTCCACAGTGGACAGAATGGACGTCGCCGAGGTGTCGGCCCGCACGAAGCCGATCGCGCCGGTGCCTTCGGCCGACGCCGGGTCGCCGGCGAGCACCGTGCCCGCGCCGGAGCGGTCCAGCTGCGCGGCGAACCGGGCCAGCGTCGCGGCCTTGTCGCCGGCCCCGTCGCCCGTCGCCTGGCCGCCGGTCAGCACCAGCGCCAGCTGGCCCGGCCCGATGCCCGGGCTGGCGTTGGCGAACCCGCCGTCCTGCAGGCCCGCGATCGCCGCGGCCAATTCGTCCGTTGTGGACTGCGGCTGTGCGGTGTCCTTGTTGAGCAGCAGCACCGAACCCACCAGCGCCCCGGCGAGCGTGCCCGGGTCGCCCGCCGTCGGGAACGTCGAACCGGCCGGCTGCAGCCGGGTCACGACCTGGCGCAGCTGGTCCGCCTTCGCGGGGTCGGTGAACGAGTCGGTCAGCTGCAGCTCCCCCGACACCCGCGCGCCGGAGGCCTCGATGAGCTGCCGCAGCGCGTCGCGGTCGGCCGGGTTCGCCTCCTGCGTCGTGACGAGCACGACCGAGCGGCGGTCCAGCGCGCCCGCGACGACCTTCGGGCCGAGCGAGCCGGCGAAGGCGTCCGCGTCGGACAGTCGCGCGTTGAGCGCGTTGCGCTGGGCCTCCAGGTCGGACACCTGCGACGCGAGCTTGCCCTTCTCGTCGGACAGCCCGGACAGCAGCGCCCCGTTCAGCGCCGTCGACCCGAGCACGACGCCGACGGCGAGCGCCAGGAACACCGCCGCGATCGAGACGATGTGGTACCGCAGAGAAATCACGTGAAGAGCCCCTTGACCCAGCTTGCGAAGGAATCCCAGGTGGAGCGCGCCCAGTCCAGGTACGCCCCGCCGACGTCGGACATGAGCAGCGCGACCGCGACCGCGACGAGCGCGGCGACGACGAGCAGCACCACCGCGCCCAGCGAGACGCGGCTGCGGTGCAGAGCGGCGACCGCCTTGCCGTCGACCAGGCGGGTGCCGAGCTTGAGCCGGGTCAGGAACGTCGACGGGTTCGACCCGGACCGGCCGTGGTCGAGGAACTCCCGCAGCGTCGCCTGGAACCCGACGGTGACGACCAGCCCGGCCTCGTGCGCGTCGGCCAGCAGCAGCGCCAGGTCCTCCGGGTTGCCGGACGCGGGGAAGGTGACCGCGCCGATGCCCAGGTCCTGGATGCGCGCCACGCCCGGCGCGTGCCCGTCCGGCTGGGCCGGGACGACCACCTCGGCGCCGCACTTGAGCGTCTCGGCGTCGATGCCGAACGGGTCGCCGACGATGATGTCCGGCTGGTACTTCTGCGCGCGCAGCGTGTCCGCGCCGCCGTCCACGCCGATCAGCACCGGCCGGTGCTCGGCGATGTACTTCTTGAGCGCCTTGAGGTCCTCGGCGTGCCCCTTGCCCGGCGCGACGACCAGCACGTGCCGGTCGCGCAGCGGCACCCGCACCTCGGGCACGCCCACCCCGTCGAGGATGAGCGTGCGCTCGCGGCGCAGGAACTCGATGGTGTTCGCGGAGAAGGCCTCCAGCTGGGTGGACATCCCGGCCTTGGCCTCGATCATCTGGTCGGCGACGCTGTCCGGCGTCTGCTCGCTGCCGCTGGCGACGTGCCGGTCGCCGACGTAGACGCCGCCCTCGTGCAGCCGGATGCGGCTGCCGTCCTTGATGCGGCGCAGCACCTCGCCGCCGACGTTGTCCAGCAGCGGGATGCCGGCGTTCACCAGGATCTCCGGGCCCAGGTTGGGGAACCGGCCGGAGATCGACGGCGAGGCGTTGACCACGCCGGCGACCTCGGCCTCGACGAGCGCGTCGGCGGTGGCGCGGTCCAGGTCGATCTGGTCCAGCACCACGATGTCGCCGGGGCCGACGCGGCGGAGCAGATCGCGCGTGCGCCGGTCCACCCGGGCGACGCCGACGATGCCGGGGAGGGCCTCGGTGTTGCGGTTGAGCAGACCGGGAAGCTTCATGCGTCCGATGGTGGCAAACGAAAGCCGGATGTCCGCTCGCAACACGCCGTGCACAATCCGGTTTCTCGCCGTGATCCTCCGGCGGTCCGGCGCGTGTGGACGGTCAGCGCTTGGTGCGCTTGCCGGTCTTCCGGCGCGGTTTCGCCGCCGCTTCCTTGTCCGCGTCGGCCACCGCGAGCAGTTCTTCCGCGTGCGCCCGCCCGGTCTCGGTGCTCTCCATCCCGGCGAGCATCCGCGCCAGCTCGACCACCCGCTCGGACTTGCGCAGCGTCTTCACGTCGCTGCGCGTGACGCCCTCCGCCGTGCCCTTGTCGACCACCAGGTGCCGGTCGGCGAACGCGGCCACCTGCGGCAGGTGCGTCACCACGAGCACCTGGTGGGTGCGCGCGAGCCGGGCGAGGCGCCGCCCGATCTCGATGGCCGCGCGGCCGCCGACCCCGGCGTCGACCTCGTCGAACACCAGCGTCTGCACGGTGTCGGCGTCGGCCAGCACGACCTCGATCGCGAGCATCACGCGGGACAGCTCACCACCGGAGGCGGCCTTGTGCACCGGCATCGCCGGCGCGGCCGGGTGCGCCTTGAGCATCAGCTCGACGTCGTCCACACCGGAGCCGCCGGCGTGCACCAGCTCGCCGTCCACCCGCAGCGCCTGCGGGTCGGACGCGTCCGTGGCGCGGCGCTTCACCGTCACCTCGATCTGGGCCTGGCCCATCGCCAGGCCGGACAGCTCCTCGGTGACCGCGCCGGCCAGCTCGGCGGCGGCGACGGTGCGGGCCGCCGACACCGCGGCGGCGTGCACGGCCAGCTGCGCGGCCAGCTCGTCCCGCCGCGCGGCCAGCGCCGCCAGCGCCTCCTCCGAGGTGTCCATCGACGCCAGGCGCGAGTTCGCGTCCTCGGCCCAGGCCAGCACGCCGTCGATGTCGGGCGCGTACTTGCGGGTCAGGGTCTTCAGCTCGGCCTGCCTGGCGAGGATCTGCTCGAGCAGGCCCGGATCGGCGTCCAGCCCGTCGAGGTAGCCGCCCAGCTCGGCGCCGACGTCGTTGAGCAGCATCTCGGCCTCGGCCAGCCGCGGCTCCAGGTCCCGCAGGGCCGAGTCGTCCGCGCCAGCCAGCCGCCGCCGGGCCTCGCCGATCAGGCCGAGCGCGCCCGGCTGGTCCGGGTCGCCGTCGGCCGCGCCGGACACCGCGGCCTGCGCGCCGCTCGCCGCCGCCCGCAGCTCCTCGGTCGCGGTGAGCCGCTTGACCTGCTCGGCCAGCTCCGCGTCCTCCCCCGGCTTCGGGTCGACCGCGGCGATCTCGTCCAGACCGTGCTTGAGCAGGTCCGCCTGCTGCGCCATCTCACGAGAGCGGCTGGTGCGCTCCGTCAGCTCCGCGACCACGGCGAGCCACTCGTCGCGCACCTCCCGGTACTGGCGCAGTGGCTCGGCGACGTCGTCCCCGGCGAACCGGTCGAGCACCTCGCGTTGTTCGGACGGCCGCAGCAGCCGCAGCTGATCGTTCTGGCCGTGCACCGCCAGCAGCCGGTCGGCCAGGTCGGACAGCACGCTCACCGGCACCGAGCGGCCGCCGAGGTGGGCACGGGACCGCCCGTCGGCGCCCACCGAGCGCAGCGCGATGAGGCTGCCGTCCTCGTCGGTCTCGCCGCCCGCGTCGGCGACGATCCGGGCGACGTGGCCGGCGAACACGCCTTCAAAGCGTCCCTCGACGCTCGCCCGGCCGGAGCCGTTGCGGACCTTCGACGCCTCGGCGCGTCCCCCGGACAGCAGGTGCAGCCCGGTGACGACCATGGTCTTGCCCGCGCCGGTCTCGCCGGTGACCACAGTGAATCCCGGGTGCAGTTCGAGCAGGGCGTCCTCGATCACTCCGAGGCCCTGGATGCGCATCTCGGCCAGCACGCAGACCACCGTAGCGGTCCGCTCCGACAATCCGCGGCCGCCTCGCCTCAGCGCGCGTGCCGTTCCCGCCAGCTCTTGACGGGCAGGGAGAACTTGTGGACCAGCCGGTCGGTGAACGGGCCGGGGTGCAGGCGGGCCAGCCGGACCGGGACCTCACCGGCCACGACCTCGACCCTGGCGCCGCGTGGCAGGGCGATGTGCCGCAGCCCGTCGCAGGTCAGGACCGCGGGCGAGCCGTACGGGTCGACGCCGACGGTGATCACCGAGTCGCGCGAGACGACCAGCGGGCGGGAGAACATCGCGTGCGCGTTGCTGGGAACGACGAGCAGCGCCTCGACGTCGGGCCAGATGACCGGGCCGCCGGCGGAGAACGCGTAGGCGGTGGAGCCGGTCGGAGTGGCGCACAGCACACCGTCGCAGCCGAAGGCGGACACCGGCCTGCCGTCGACCTCGATGAGCGCGTCCAGGATCCGCTCGCGGGTGCTCTTCTCGACGCTGGCCTCGTTGAGCGCCCAGGTGCGGGCCACGACCCGGCCCTCGACCGACACCGTGACGTCGATCGTCATGCGCTCCTCGACGGTGTACTCGCGCGAGACGACCCGCCCGACGGTCTCGGTGAGCGCGTCCGAATCGGCCTCGGTGAGGAAGCCGACGCGGCCGAGGTTGACGCCCAGCACCGGCACCCCGGCGGGGCGGGCCAGCTCGGCGGCGCGCAGCAGCGTGCCGTCGCCGCCGAGCACGAGCACCAGTTCGGCGCCGCGGGCCGGGTCGTCGCCGGGCGCGACGAGGGTGCACAGCTCGTCGAGGGAGTCGTGCTCGATCAGTTCCTTGACCTCGTCGTCGATGACGCGCAGCCCGATGCCGGCCTCGTCGAACCGGGTGGCGACCTCGCGCGCGGCGTCCTTGGTCGTCTCGCGGTCGGGGTGCATGACCAGCAGGACCTCGCGGCGCTCGCTCACTGGGGCCCCTTCCCGACCGCGTCACGGACCAGTTGCTCGACGTCCTGGTCCGGCGCCGGGTCGCGGCGCAGCCAGGCGAAGTACTCGACGTTGCCGGACGGTCCCGGCAGCGGGCTCGCGACCACGCCGTGCGGGTGCAGGCCCAGCCCGGCGGCGGCGTCCAGGACGTCCAGGACGGCGCGGGCGCGCAGTTCCGGGTCCCGCACCACGCCGCCGCTGCCGAGGCGTTCCTTGCCGACCTCGAACTGCGGTTTGACCATCGGGACGAGGTCGGCGTCGGCGGTCGCGCAGCGGGCGAGCGCGGGCAGGACCAGGCGCAGCGAGATGAACGACAGGTCGCCGACGACCAGGTCGACGGGGCCGCCGCACTGCTCGGGGGTGAGGTTGCGGACGTTGGTCTTGTCCAGCACGACGACGCGCTCGTCGGTCTGCAGCCGCCAGTCGAGCAGGCCGCGGCCGACGTCGGCGGCCACCACCTGGGCGGCGCCGCGGCGGAGCAGGACGTCGGTGAACCCGCCGGTCGAGGCGCCCGCGTCCAGGCAGCGTTTGCCGCCGACGGACAGCCCGGCCGGCTCGAAGGCCTCGAGCGCGCCGAGCAGTTTGTGGGCGCCGCGGGACGCCCAGCCCGGGTCGTCGGTGGCTTTAACGACGATCGGCGCGCCGGTCTCGACGCCGGTGGCGGGTTTGCTGGCGACCATGCCGTTGACGGTCACCTTGCCCTCGCTGATCAGCGTGCTGGCGTGCTCGCGGGAGCGGGCGAGGCCGCGGCGCACCAGTTCGGCGTCGAGGCGGGCCCTGCGGGGCATCGCCTCACACCTTGTCGATGCTGGACAGGGCGGTGGTGAGCTCGGCGTGCACGGCGTCGAAGCGCTCGACGTGCTCGGCGAGCGGGATCCGGTCCAGGTCGTCGAGCGCGGCCATGGCCTCCTCGATGCCGGCGCGCGGGTCCTGCTGCGGCGCGGCGGCCGGCGGCGGCCCTGGGACCGGTCGCGGCGGTTGCGGAGTCGGTTGGTGCTGCACGGTCACCACGCTAACGGATCGGGCGGCCGCCGGACGGCAGCCCCAGCTCCGCGAGGATTTTTCCGGCTCGGTCGTCCCCGGCCCGGAGGGCGGTGACGCCGGTGTCCCAGGCGACGGCGCAGAGGGTGCGCAGCAGGGCCAGCGGATCGCCGTCGCCGGTCACGACGAGCGTGTCGCCGTCGCGGCGGACATCCCAGCCTGCCTGCGGGGCGACGCGCAGTTCGTCCGCGGGTTCGGTCAGGGCGCCGAGGTCGGCACCCAGGTAGGTCGGCCGTTCGGCGGGGACCGCGGTGACGAGGGTGGCCGGGGTGGCGACGCCGGTGAGCACGCACAGCGAGTCCATGCCCGCGGTGACGGCACCCGCGATGTCGGTGTCCAGCCGGTCCCCGATCGCCAGCGGGCGGCTCGCGTTCGCCGACTTCGCGGCGGTGTGGAACAGCGGGGCCTCGGGTTTGCCGGCGACCTCGGGGGTGGCGCCGGTGGCCGTGCGCAGGGCGGCGACCATCGAGCCGTTGCCGGGCAGCAGGCCGCGTTCGGTGGGCAGGGTGGTGTCGACGTTGCAGGCGACCCACAGGGCGCCGCCGCGGATGGCGACGCACGCTTCGGCGAGGTCGGCCCAGCCGGTGGCGGGGTTGTGGCCCTGCACGACGGCGGCGACGTCGTCCCCGGCCTCGCGCACGGGTTTCAGGCCCACGGCGGCGATCTCGCCGGCGAGCGCGTCGGTGCCGACGACGAGGACGACCGCCCCGGCGGGCAGCCGTTCACCGAGCAGCCGGGCCGCGGCCTGGGCGCTGGTGCTGACCTCGTCCGGGGTGGCGTCGACGTCGAGCGCGCGGAGGTGGTCCGCGACGTCCCCGGGCGCCTTGGAGGCGTTGTTGGTGACGAAGCGCACCGCGGCGCCCTGGTCGCGCAGCTGCCGGATGGCCGCCGCGGCCCCCGGGATTGGCCGGGGGCCGTGGTAGACGGTTCCGTCGAGGTCGAACAGGAACGCGTCGTAGGCGGCCTGGAGGGCGTCAGCCATTCGCGAGCTCCGCGGCGCGCTCGGCGGCGTCGGTCTCGTCCTCCGCATCGGCCTCGGCGGCGTGCAGGAACCAGCGGAGGGCTTCCTCGGTGCGGTCGGCCGCGACGAGGTTGTCCGCGTAGGCATAGAACAGCCGGGCGCTCCACGGGTCGCGCTTGCGCGGGTCGAGGTCGTCGCCCTGCAGGGAGACCACGGCGGCGTCCACCTGGCCGAGGTCGCGCCGCGCCCCGGCGGCGACGATCTTCAGCTCGATCTCGACGTCGCGCGGCAGCTTGCGGCCCTGCATCTCCTTGGCGAGGTCGAGGGCGCGCTCGGGGCGGCCGAGGGCGCGCTCGGCGTCGGCGATGACGGCGATGTGCTGGTCGGTGTGGGTCATCCGGCGGACGGCCCGCAGCTCGGCGAGGGCTTCCTGCCAGCGGCCGGCGTGGTAGGACACCAGTCCGAGCGCCTCGCGGACGATGGGGATCCGGGAGGCGCGGGTCTTGGCGTACTTGGCGTGCGCCAGGGCGGCCTCCGGGTCGGTGTCGATGAGGTTGCCCGCCGCGACGAGGTGCTTGCCGACGGTCTCGGCGAGCGACTTCGGCAGGGAGCGCAGCTCGCGCCGGACGTCCGGGTCGAGGTCGCTGTACTCGATGTCCTCCGGCAGTTCCGGAGCTTCGAGCAGTTCCCGCGCGAGGGCCGCGTCGTCGAGGTCCCGGCCACCCCGCTTCCCGCGGCGATCGTCGGACCGCCGCTCCGCACGGCGCGCGTCACGGAACTCGGCGTCGGCGATCTCGACGTCGTCTTCCCCCGCGACCGGCGAGGCGACCTGCTCGATGGCCTCGTCCTCGTCGAAGCCGTCAGCGAGGTCCTCGTCGGCGGTGGCGTCGTCCGGGAGGTCTTCGTCGGCGAGGTCTTCGTCGGCGAGGTCTCCGGGCCTGCCCTCGGCGCTGTCGTCGGCGGAGCCGACGCGCTTGCCGGGCTTGCCCGCGGTGCCGTCGCCGCCGGTGCCGGCGCCCTCGGCGCCCTCTCCGGGCCTGCCTGCCGCGTCCTCATCGGCGATGCCAGCACCCTCGTCGGGCCCGTCCGTGTCGGCGCTTCCGCCCAGGGTGCCCTCAGCGCGGTCCTCGGCAGCGCGGTCCTCGAAGGTGCTGTCGTCACCGGCGGCGCCGGTAGCGTCCACGAGGTCGGCGCCGGTCGTGTCCACGAGGTCGGCGCGGGTCGCGTCCGCCGGAGCGGTGCCGGTCGCGTCCGCCTGGTCGGCGATCTCGCCTTCGCTGATCGTGTCGGGCGTGGAACCGCTGGTCACGACGTCGTCCGCGGAGTTCCGGGCCGGAGCCTCGTCCAGCCGCTCCTCCGCTGTCTCCGCGGCAGCCTCGGACCGTTCGTCCCGCTTCCAGCCCGGCCGGTCGCCCCGGTCGAACTGCCGGCCGGCACGGTCGCCACGCTCGAAGCGACCACCGGCACGGTCGCCACGCTCGAAGCGACCACCGGCACGGTCGTCGCGCTCGAAGCGACCACCGGAGCGGTCGTCGCGCTCGAAACGGCCACCGGAGCGGTCGTCGCGCTCGAAGCGGCCACTGGCGCGGTCGTCGCCGGGCTTGCGGGCAGGCCGGTCGCCCCGGTCGAACTTGCCGCGCGTCCGGCTGGAGTCGCGGTCTTCGAAGCGGCGCCCGCCCGACCGGGTGTCGTCACGGCGCGGGCCGGAACGGTCGTCGTCCCGCTTGCCGTAGCCGCCGCCACGCCGGTCGTCGTCGCGCTTCCAGCCCGGCCGCTCCCCACGACGCTCGTCGAAGGAGCGACCACCGCGCTGCTCGTCGCGGCGCCCCTCGAAGGACCGCCCGCCACGGTTGTCGAAGGACCGCTCACCGCGGTTGAAGTCACGACGCTCGCCGCGGCCCTCGGCGGGCCGGCCACCACGGTCGAAGGAGCGGCCACCGCGCTGATCGTCACGCCCGCCACGGTTGTCGAACGAGCGCCCGCCACGGTTGTCGTCGCGGTTCCAGCCGCCACGTCCCTCGGACGAACGGCCCCCGCGGTTGTCGAACGAACGCTCACCGCGGTGGAAGTCCCGGCGCTCACCGCCGCGGCCCTCGGACGGCCGGCCACCACGCCGGTCATCCCGCCCGCCGCGACTGTCGTCGCGATTCCAGCCACCGCGGCTCTCGGACGAACGCCCACCGCGGTTGTCATCGCGGTTCCAGCCGCCACGCCCCTCGGACGAACGGCCCCCACGGTTGTCGAACGCACGCTCACCGCGCTTGTCGTCCCGGTTCCAGCCGCCGCGCCCCTCGGAGGAGCGCTCACCACGCCGGTTGTCGGACGAACGATCGCCACGCTTGTCGTCGCGGTTCCAGCCGCCGCGTCCCTCGGACGGGCGACCTCCGCGGTTGTCGTCGCGGTTCCAGCCGCCGCGTCCCTCGGAGGAGCGGTCACCGCGCTTGTCATCACGGTTCCAGCCACTACGGCCCTCGAAGGAGCGGCCGCCGCGGTTGTCGTCACGGTTCGAGCTACCGCGTCCCTCGGAGGAGCGGCCGCCGCGGTTGTCATCACGGTTCCAACCGCCGCGTCCCTCGGACGGGCGGCCGCCGCGGTTGTCATCACGGTTCCAACCGCCGCGGCGGGGTTCGTCTCGGTTCCAGCCCGGGCGGTTGCCGCGCCGGTCGTCGGCGCCGCGGTTGTTCCCGCGGCGGTCGTCGTCGCGGTTCCAGCTCGAGCGGTTGCTCTCGCCGCCCCGGCGGTCGCCGAAGTCGCGTCCGCCGGATCGCTTGTCGTCCTGCCGGCCATATCCGCCCGACCGGCCACCCTGTCCCGCCTTGCCACGCGGGGTGCCTCGCTGCGCTCCCGATCGTCCTGCGCCGGGAGCCGTATCGCGGCGCCGGGGGCGATCGGATGCAGCGCCGTCGAAGTCGCGCCGCCCGAAGTCCGCCACCTGGGCCTCCTCTTTCTAGGTTGTGAAGATCAGTAAACGCACCAAAGGCCCGTCAGGCGAGCCAATCGGCTATCCTAACGGGCCCTTGGGAAAGGGTGTTCGGCGGTGTCCTACTCTCCCACACCCGCGGGGGTGCAGTACCATCGGCGCTGGCAGGCTTAGCTTCCGGGTTCGGAATGGGACCGGGCGT
>NZ_JBEXTX010000127.1:0-21393 GCF_040614175.1 Amycolatopsis sp. NPDC006131 | reverse complement strand
TGTCGGGATAGTGCGCGAAGTTCAGGCCGTTACCCGCGCCGACCTCGATGACCCGCCCGGACAGTTCCGCGAGTGCCCGATCCCGATGCTCGGCGTCCCGGATCTCCGGCTCGGCGAGCACGTCCATCCGTCGCGAGGTCAGCGCCGTCACCGCGTTGGCGGCCACGTTGGTCAGCAGCTTGCGCCATGACGCGGTCCGGAAGTCGGCCTCGGCGGTGACGTCGAGGCCAGGGGCGAGCCCGGCCAGCCGGGCGGCGGCGTCCCCCTCCGGCACGACGAGCCGCGCGCCGCGGTGGTGGCGCACCCGTCCGGGCGCCACCCGTTCGGCCGCGATGTAGACCAGGGCGGGCAGCACCCGCGCGGGCCCGGTCAGGCCGGCGACCCGGTCGGCATGGCCAATCCCGTTCTGGCACACCACCACCGTCGTGCCCGCCCCGCAGGACCGCATTAGCCACGCGGCTGCCGCCGGTGTGTCGTGGGCCTTCGTGCACAACAGCACCCAGTCCACACGCGACAGTCCGGCCGGTTCGGTCAG
The DNA here is from genome assembly GCF_040614175.1 of Amycolatopsis sp. NPDC006131. Lineage (NCBI taxonomy): Bacteria > Bacillati > Actinomycetota > Actinomycetes > Pseudonocardiales > Pseudonocardiaceae > Amycolatopsis > Amycolatopsis sp. NPDC006131. Next base: position 20,858 of record NZ_JBEXTX010000127.1, on the reverse strand, counting down.
CACCCGCACGTCGAGATTGGTCGACGTCCCGTCGCGCTCCAGGATCAGCGGCCCCGGCGTGGATCGGGCGCAGACGACCACGTCGTGCCCGGCGTCGGCGAACGCCGCGGCCAGCACGGTGCCGATGCCGCCCGCGCCGACGACGGTCACGGACGTCATAGGACGACCACTCCCTCCGCCGCGAGCCGGGCGAGCTCGGCCGGGCCGAGTCCCAGCTCGGCGAACACCGCCGCGGTGTCCCGGCCGATCCTCGGCACGCCCCGCGCCGCGCCCGCGCGCCGCCCGTCGATGCGGAACGGCGCGGCGAGGTGACGCCCGTCGATGATGTGCCCGGCGAATTCTGCGGTGCGCACGACTTCCACGGGCTCGAGCACCGGTTCCGCCGGAACGCCCGCCGTGGCGAGGGCCTTGCGGACATCCTCGGCGGGCCACTCCCGCATCCTGCCGGCGAGCGTCCCGTCGATCTCGTCGCGGCGCGCCACGCGTTCCTCGAACGGCAAGTCCGCCAGATCCGGCAGGTCGAGGGCTTCGCACAGCGCACGCCAGTGGTGTGCTTCGTAGGAGACCGCGAGGCACACCCGCGCCCCGTCGCCGAGCCGGTAGACCCCGTACCCCGCGGGCGCGACCGGGGTGGCGTCCGCGGGCAGCCCGGCGAGCTCGCGGGTCAGCGCGAAGGTGTTCAGGGCCAGTGCGCCGTCGAACATCGCGGTCTCGACCGTGCGCGCCCGCCCGTCCCGGTTGTGCCCCGCGATCGCGGCGAGGGCGGCGATCGCGGTGAGGAACCCGGACACCATGTCGACCACCGGCACCGCCCCCGGCGGCCCGTCGAGCAGTCCGGCGATGGCCTGGAAGACCAGGTCGTGGCCGGGCCGGGACGCGCCGGGACCGGTCAGCCCGAACGAGGACACGCTCACCACGGAGGCGTCCGGGAAACGGGCGCGCAGCTGGTCCGGGTGGACGCCGAGCTTGCGTGCGGTCGCGGGCCGCTGGCCCACCAGGATCACGTCGGCGCGCTCGGCCAGGCGTGCGAAGAGCCCGAGCCCGCGTGGATCGGCCACGTCGAGCGACACCGCACGCTGGTTGCGCGACAGCGCGGCGAACACCGCGGGGAACCGCCGGGCCGGGTCCCCGGGCGGCGGGCGCTCGACAGTGATCACTTCAGCGCCCAGATCGGCCAGCAGCAGCGCCGCGAGCGGGCCGGGCACGGTTTCGCTGAGGTTGACCACCCGCACCCCGTCGAGCGGGCCCGCGGTCACGCCGGCACCTCGCGGCAGCGGGCCCGCAGGCCGCGCCGGTCGAGCTTGCCCGTCGCGTTGTAGGGCAGCGCGTCCAGCACGACCAGCCGCCGCGGAACCTTGAACCGGGCCAGCCGCGCACGGCAGAACTCCTGCACCTCCTCCAGCGCCGGTGCGGGACCGTCCACCGCGAGCGCGGCGCAAATGGTTTCGCCCCACCGCGGGTCCGGCGCGCCGAACACCGCGGCGTCCCGCACGCCGGGCATTGCGGCGAGCACGCGCTCCACTTCGGACGGCATCACGTTGAACCCGCCGGTGATGATCACGTCGTTGAGGCGGTCGACCAGGTGGAGGTGGCCGGAGGCGTCCAGATAGCCGACGTCGCCGGTGTGCAGCCAGCCGTCGGGTTCCAGCGCCTTCGCTGTCGCCGCCGGGTTGTCGAAGTACTCGGTCATCACCGTGTCACCCCGCAGCTGCACCTCGCCGGGTTCACCGGCGGGGCACGGTTTCCCCTCGGCGTCGGCGATGCGCAGGTCCAGGAAGGGCACCGCACGCCCCGCCGAGCCGGCCAGTTCCGGGCTGGATCCGACGGCGGCGCGGTGGTCGGCGGGGGTGAGCACGGTGACCGGCAGCAGGCTCTCGCTTTGCGCGTAGACCTGGTACAGCGCGTGCGGAAACGCCTCGACCGCGGTCGCGAGGTCGGCCCGCCCGATGGGCGACCCGCCGTACACGATCGCCGACAGCGCCGACACGTCGTGCCCGCCCGCCAGCGCCGCGCGGGCCAGCGGCCCCACGACGGTGGGCACCGCGGAGACCACCGACACCCGGTCCCGCACGATCCGCCGCAGCACCTCGTCGACCACGAAGGCGGGCAGCACCTCCTGGTCCGCGCCGTGGCTGGCGAAGGCAGGCACGAGGTGCCCGGCGGCGTGGCTCAGCGGAATGGCCTGCAGCACCTGGTCGCCGGGCTGGACCGGGAAGGCGACCAGCACGTTGCGGACCATCGACGCCATCGCGCGCTGGGTGGCGACCACCGCCTTCGGCTCCCCGGTCGTGCCGGAGGTGAACAGCAGGGCCGCCGGGGCGTCCGGCGGCGGCAGCGGAGCGGGCCCCGGGTCCGCCCGGTCGGTCAGCGCGGCGAAATCCCGGTCCAGGTCGAGCACCGGCAGATCGCCCCGCACGGACGGCTCGGCGTCGAGCCGGGCGGCCCACTCCGCGTCGGCGCACAGCAGCGCGGGCTTCGCGGTGGCCAGGATCGACGGGAGTTCGTGGGGGTTCAGCCGGCGGTTGACGCCGACCCGGACGAACCCGCCGAGGAAGCAGGCCTGGTCGAGGACCGCGTACGCGAGGGAGTTCGCGGCGATCGTGACCACCCGGTCACCGGGCCGCAGTCCGCGCTCGGCCAGCCCGGCGATCGCGCGGCGCACGAGCGAGCCCAGCTCGCCGTAGGTCAGGGCGGTGGTTCCCTCGCGCAGGGCGGTCAGCTCGGCATATCGGTCGTGAGCGCGGCCGAGCAGACCGGCGAGGGTCGGCGTGACAGTCATCGCGGGCCCCGTTCACACACCGGCGATCACGACGCCGCTGGCGATCGCGTCGAGCGTCGCCACCCCGCCGCCGACCGTGTGGGACAGGCCGATCCGGGCGCCACCAACCTGCCGCTCCCCCGCGCCGCCGCGCAGCTGGGTGGTCAGCTCGACGACCTGGCCGACCCCGGTCGCGCCGACCGGATGTCCCTTGGCGAGCAGCCCGCCGCTGGCGTTGACCGGCACGCGGCCGCCGGGGCTGAACTCACCGGCCACCACCGCGGCCAGCGCCTTGCCCTGGCTCGCCAGCCCGAGCGCCTCCACCGAAGTGATCTCGCCGATGGTGAAGGCGTCGTGCACCTCGGCGAAATCGATGTCGGCCGCGGTGATCCCGGCCGCCGCGTACGCCTGCCCGGCGGCCAGCGCCGACGGACGCGAGGTGCCGAACTCCGTCTTCGGGCCCGTCGCAGTCCCCGAGGCGAGCCCGGAACCGAGCAGCCACACCGGATCGTGCCGGGACTCCACCACGTGCTCGGCGGCCAGCACCAGCGCCGCCGCGCCGTCGGCGTTCGCGCAGCATTGCAGCAGAGTCAGCGGATCGGCGACGGGACGGGAACCCAGCACGTCCTCTCGCGTGACGGGTTGCCGGAACATCGCGTGCGGGTTGCGCGCCCCCGCAGCGCGGTTCTTCACGCTCACCTCGGCGAAGTCGTCGAGAGCGGCGCCGGTGTCGTGGGCGTAGCGCTGGGCGTTGAGCGCGTAGATAGCGGGCATGGTCAGGCCCAGCAGGGTGGGCCGGTCGGTCCGGTCCAGAGTGATCCCGCCCTGGAACTTCCCGGTCATCTTCTCCGCGCCGACCACCAGGACCACGTCGTGCCGGCCGGACTCGATCGCCAGGCGGGCCAGGTGCACGGCGGTCGTCCCGCTCGCGCAGGCGTTCTCGACGTTGACCACGGGCACGCCGAACACGCCCACACCGGCCAGGATGCGCTGCCCGGCGCCACCACCGCCGAGGACGTTCGACGAGAAGACCGCACCGATCCGGCCGGGTTCGCACCCGGCCTCGGCGAGCGCGGCCTCGGCCGCCGTGATGCCCAGTTCCTCGAGGCCGGTGTCCTCGTGCTTGCCGAAGGGCACCAGACCGGTGCCGATCACGGCGACACGCCTGTTCGTCATGGCTTTTCCTCCGGCTCGAAGACGTAGTGGTCGGGTTCCGGCGCGGGCACCAGCCGGACCGTTGCGCCGATCGGCGCGGCACCGCGCACCCGCGCGAACAGCCGCGCGCCCGGCGCGAAGTCGGCGTACGCCAACGTGTACGGCACCTCGGTGCCGGGTGGCGCGACGCGGACCACGGTGCTGGTCACGACCGTCCCGGTGGACGACAGCGTGGTGTCGGAGAGCCAGGTGTTGCCGCAGAACGGGCAGCGGCCGGAGCTCTCCACCGACGGGAATGCCGCTTCACAACGCGCACAGCGGCGGGCGGGCAGGCCGGGCGCTCTCACAACGTCACCGAGTAGCCGCCGTTGACCGGGATCGTCTGCCCGGTCACCCACGAGCTCGCGTTGGAGCTGAGGAACAGGATCATGTTCGCGATGTCCTCCGGCTCGCCGAACCGGCGGATGACGTACCGCTTGAGCTGCGCCTTGGCCGCCGCCTCGTCGTTGAGGATGTCCTCGACGAAGGGTGTGCGGGTGGCGCCGATCGACACGGCGTTCGCGGTGATGCCGAACCGGCCGGTGCTGCGCGCGACGGCCCGGGTGAACCCGGCCGCCCCGGCTTTGGCGGCCGAGTACACCTCCAGCCCCGGCTCGCCCTGGCGTCCCGCGTCGGAGATCACGGTCACCACGCGCCCGGTGCCGTGCTCGCGCATCAGCGGCACCCCGTGCCGTACGCAGTTGAGCACGCCGTAGAGGTTGGTGCCCAGCCAGCGGTCCCAGTCCGCCGGTTCCTCGGACCAGAAGTCGGAGAAGCCCGCCCGGCCGGCGGGTCCGGCGTTGCCGGCGTTGTTGACGAGCGCGTGCAGTTCGCCGTACTCCTTCTGCACGCGGGCGAACGCGTCGGCGACCTGGGCGTAGTCGGTGACGTCGAACGCCAGCGGGAGGGCCTCCACACCCTGGCCGCGGACCTCTTCGGCGACCTTCTCGGCGCGGTCTTCGTAGAAGTCGTTGATCACCACGGCGCGGGCGTCGTGGGCGGCGAAGTGCAGGGCGACGGCCCGGCCGACGCCCTGGCCTGCGCCGGTCACCAGGGCGACCCGGCCCCGCATGGACAACACGTTCTGGTTCATCAGTGCCTCACAGGTGCGTGGGTTCGAAGATGGACGGACCGCGCAGGGTGGCGCCGTCCAGGAGGTTGCGGGCGATCACGAACTGCTGGATGGTCGGCGGGCCTTCCTCGACGACGTTCGCGCGCGCGTCGCGCAGCATGCGTTCGATCGGGTACTTGCGGGTGAACCCGATCCCGCCGAACACGAGCAGGGCCCGGTCGGTGACGCGGCAGACGGCTTCGGAGCCGAACAGCTTGCAGGCCGAGGCCTCGATGGGGATGCGCAGCCCGGCGTCGAGCTTGGCCGCGGCGTCCTGCAGCATCGCGCGCAGGGCGTAGACGTCGGTGGCCATCTCGGCGAGGTAGCGCTGGACGGCCTGCCGGGTGCCGATGGGCTTGCCGAACGTGACCCGCTCGTTGGCGCGGGCCACGCTGAGTGCGAGGGCCTCTTCGGCGGTGCCCAGGGACGAAGCGGCGACGAAGACGCGGCTGACCTCCATGCCGTGCTCGATCAGGCCGAGTCCCTGGCCCTCCTCGCCGAGCCGGTTGGTCACCGGCACGACCACGTCGTCGAAGGTGAGGTGGCCGTGCTGCAGCCCGCGGGTGCCCAGGGTGCCGGGCAGCGGCGCGATCGTCAGGCCCGGCCGGTTTCGCTCGACGAGCACGGCGCTCACCCCGCGGGCCCCGGCGGCGGGGTCGGTCTTGGCGAAGACGATGAAGTGGCTCACCCAGTCCGAGTTGGTGGTCAGCCACTTCTGCCCGTCGATCCGGTAGTTCTCGCCGTCGCGCAGGCAGCGGGTGCCGATGTCGGCGCCGGTGCCGTGGTCGGGTTCGGTGATGCCCATGCCGAAGGACGCGTGCCCGGTGGCCACGAGCGGCAGCAGCGCGTCCTTCTGCTCCTCGCCGGCGAGCATCTCGAAGACGTGCGCCGAGGAGTTGTGCGCGTGCACGAACCCGCGCAGGCCGCCGTGGATGCGGGAGAGGTCGGCGAGGATCGGCAGGTACTGCGACACGGTGAGGCCGGATCCGCCGTACCGCTCGGGCAGCAGCAGCCCGAACGCGTTCACCTCGCGCAGCGCGGGCACGAGGACGTCCTTCGGGATCCAGTCGGTGTCCTCGATCCGGTCCTCCATCGGCGGGATCAGATCGGTCATCGCCCGCGCGATGGCCTGGCGTAGTTTCTGGTGGTCGGTGTCGTCCATGTCCGTCCTTGTCGTTGTCAGGAACGCAAACTCTGTCCGCCGTCGAGCGGGATGACGGCCCCGGTGAGGTAGGCCGAGGCGTCGGAGGCCAGCAGCAGCACCAGCCCGGTGAGGTCGTTGAGCCGGCCCAGCCTGCCGAGCGGGATCCGCCGGGTGATCCGGTCCCGGAAGCGCTCGTCGGCGAGGAACTCCGCGTTGATCTCGGTCGGGAAGTGGCCGGGGCAGATCGCGTTGACCCGGATCCGCAGCGGCGCCCATTCCAGGGCGAGCTGCCGGGTCAGGTGGATCAACGCCGCCTTGCTCGTGCCGTAGGCCGCGGTGTCTGCCACCGGATTCAGCCCGGCCGCGGAGGCGACGTTGACGATGCTCCCCGGCCGCCCGAGGCGCCGCAGCCCCTCGGTGACCACAATGGACACCGTCCAGGCCCCGGTCAGGTTGACCGCCAGCGCGTGGTCCCAGTCGGCGTCGGTGTGTTCCAGGGCGGGCTTGACGGCGCCGCTCCCGGCGTTGTTCACCACGACGTCCGGCCAGCCGGTCGTCTCGGCGATCCGTGGAATCGCCTCGCGCACCGCGACACGGTCGGTGATGTCCAGTTCCAGTGGCACGATCCGGTCGCCGTGCCGGGGCACGCGGTCGGCGCGGCGTGCCGCGCCGATCACGGTGGCGCCGTGCTCGGCGAGGATGCGGGCGGTGTGCGCGCCCAGTCCGGAGGAGGCGCCGGTGACCAGGGCGACCTTGCCGTCGAGGTTCGTCATCGCCCGGTGAACCTCGGCGCGCGGTGGGCCGCGAAGGCCCGCACCCCTTCGGCGTAGTCGGCCGACTTCTGGTGCGCCTGGGCGACCTCCAGCGCGTGCGCCAGTCCGGTCCGCCGGTCCTGCTCGAGCCCGTCGCGGACCAGTTCCTTCATGCGCCGCAGGCCGAGCGGGCTCTTCCGGGTCAGCCCGGTTGCCAGCCGCCCGGCCTCGGCGAGCAGCTCCTCCCCCGGCACGACGCGGTGGACCAGGCCCCAGCGCTGGAAGTCCTCGACCGGTGCCGTGTCGCCGGTGAACAGCAGCCACAGCGCGGGATTGCGGCCGACCCGCCTGGGAAGGCGGTAGGTCCCGCCCGCGCCGGGCAAGAGCCCGGCGTTGGCGTGCAGGTCGCCGATGCGCGCGCTCGCGGCGGCGAGCACGATGTCGCAGCAGAGCAGCAGTTCCAGCCCGCCCGCCGCGGCCGTGCCGTTGACCGCGGCGATCACCGGCTGCGGCTGGCGTTCCAGCAGGCCGAACACCGCGTCACTGCGGGCGAGGTCGACGTCGGGCAGCGCGTCCGGGTCGTCCGGGTCGACGGTGAGGTCGGCGCCGGCGCAGAAGGCGCTCCCGGCTCCGGTGACCACCAGCGCCCGGACTTCGCTGTCCTCGGCCGTGTCCTCCAGGACGGCTTCCAGTTCGTCGAGCATCAACGGGGAGATCGCGTTGCGCCGCTCCGGCCGGTTCAGCGTGATCCAGCGGACCTGGTCGCGATCGGCGACGAGGAGGGTCTCGAAGTCCGGCACGGTCACACCGCCTCGGCCCGCGCGCCGAGCTGGTCCCGGAGGGCGCGTTTGAGCACCTTGCCGGAGGCGTTGCGCGGCAACTGGTCCACCAGGTGCCACCGCGTCGGCCGCTTGTAGCGGGCGATCCGTTCCGCGACGTGCACGCCCAGGTCCTCGGCCGTCGCCTCCGCTCCCGGGACCAGGACGACGGCCGCGGCCACGCACTCGCCGTACACCTCGTCGGGCACGCCGAACACCGACGCCTCGGCGACCGCGGGGTGGCTGTGCAGCGCTTCCTCCACCTCGCGCGGGTAGATGTTCTCCCCACCGGAGATGATCACGTCGCTGATGCGGTCGACGATGGTGAAGTACCCATCCGTGCCGCGCACGGCGAGGTCGCCGGTGTGCAGCCACCCGTCGCGGATCGCCTCGGCGGTCGCCTCGGGCTGGTGGTGGTAGCCGACCATGCAGGTCCCTGCCGCGCTGACGACGACCTCACCGGTCTCCCCCACCGCCACTTCGGCGCCCGACGGATCGACGATGCGGGCGTCGACCCCGTAGACCTCGCGGCCGGTCTGGTCGGCGCGATCCCGGTGGTCCTCGGGGCGGAGCACCGCGATCGTGGTGGCCTCGGTGGTGCCGTACCACTGGTAGAACCCCGCCTGCGGGAAGGCTTCTCGCGCCCGCTCCAGGGTCGTCGTGGCGATCGACGAGGAGCCGTACCAGATCTTGGTGAGCGAACCGGTATCGTGGGCCGTCACGTCGGCGTCACGCAGGATCATCGCGAGCATCGTCGGCGACCACAGCGTCACGGTCACCCGCTCGCGCTCGACGAGTTCCAGCACGCCGTCGGCGGAGAACCCGCGGCCGGTGAGCACGACCGTGGCGCCCAGCGCGAGCGCCGGCAGGAGCTGGATCACCAGCCCGCCGCCGTGGAACAACGGCATCGAGATCAGCATGACGTCACCGGCGCCCAGGCCGCCTTCGATCGCGTAGACCGGCAGCAGCCGCACGGTCGCGTCGTGCGTGGCGAGCACGCCCTTGGGAAAACCCGTGGTGCCGCTGGTGTAGAGGACCGTGGCGATGTCGCCCGGTTCGCTGAGGTCCTCCGGTGCGGCGCCGGTGTGCGCCGCCAGGAGGTCGCGATAGGACAGCCGCCCGGTCACCGCCTCGCCGTCGTCGACCACGACGAGCGCCGGACGCTCGGCCGGCAGCGCGGCGTCTAGGGCACCCGCGTAACCCGGTCCCGCCGCGACCACGCGGGGCGTGGTGTCGGCCAGGACGTAGGACAGCTCCTCCGGGCCGTACCGGAAGTTGAGCGGGACGAACCAGGCGCCCGCCTTCATCGCGGCGAAGGCCACCACGACGAGTTCGACGCAGTTCTCCGCCAGGATCGCGACGCGGTCGCCGCGCCGGACGCCCAGTTCCCGCAACGCCGCCGACAGCCGGTCGGCGTCGCGGTCGAGTTCGGCGTAGGTGAGGGCGGACCCGCCCGTCGACACCGCCGTCCGGTCCGCGAACCGCCTCGCTCCCCGGCGCGTGACATCGGTCAGTGTGCGCACGCCAGCATTCACTTCCTTCCCGGCACCGTTGCACGTGGTCGGCGCCCGGGCTGCGGCCCGGACTCCTCTACGGTCCCCCATCGACCCCAAACTCGTCAAGGATCAAATCATCTCAATTCTGATGATCTCGATTTGCTCGATCCCGTACGATGGCGTGGACTCGGATGAAGTGGGTGCTGATGGTCAGATCTCGACCAGTGCGCCCGAGCGACGACAGGGGTGTCCGTGAACCACATCCACGCCAAGGAGTACGAGGAGCTCATGGTCGAGCGCGCCGAGCGCTCCGGCGTCGAGGTCGACCTCGACGTGCTCGCCGTGACGTTCAACCTCGTGCGCGCGGCGAACAAGCTCGTCGCGGACCTGGAGCAGAACGTCTACCGGGCGCGCGGCGTGAGCTACGCGGGCTTCCGCGTGTTGTTCGCGTTGTGGGTCGTGGGCGAGAGCGAGCCGCGGCAGCTCGCCCAGCTCGCCGCCGTCACCAGGTCGAGCGTGTCCAGCGTGCTCAACACGTTGGAGGACGCCGAGCTCGTCGAACGGCGCCGGGACTCCACCGACCGCCGCATCGTGACGGTGGAGCTGACCAAGCGCGGCCTGGAGACGGTGCTGGAGACCTTCGGCAGCCACCACGACCGCGAACGGGAGTGGACGAGCGGGCTGTCGCCGGCCGAGCGCCGCACGCTGGCCGACCTCCTCCGCCGCGTCGTCGAGCACCACGCCGGATAGCGCCGTGGACGCCTACGACTGGTCGCCGCCCGCGCCCGGGCGGATCGTCTCGGGTCCGTCCGCGCTGGACTCGCTGCCCGGCCTGCTGTCCGAACTGGACCTGGCCCGGGTCGTGCTGGTGACCAGCCCGTCCATGGCGCGCAGCCCGGTGTTCGCGATGGCGCGGGAGCGGGCCGGGGACCACGTCGTGCACGCCACGGTCGCGCCTCATTCGCCGATGGCCGACGTGCGGACGCTGCGGGACCTCGCGGTCGCGACCGGGGCGGGCGGCTACGTCGCGCTCGGCGGGTCCAGCGTGATCGACACCGTCAAGGCGGCCGTGTGGCTCGATCTCGGCACCACGCGCCGCCGGTCGGTCGCGATCCCGGCGATGTTCGGCGGCGCGGAGGTCACCTCGCGCGCCGGGGTGACCGACGAGGGCCGCAAGGTCGGGATCGGCGACGAGCGGATCGTGCCGGACGTCGTCGTGCTCGATCCGCGGGTGCCGGCGGCGTTGCCGTCGCGGCTCACGCGCGTCTCCGTCGCCAACGCGCTGGCGCATTGCGTCGAGGGTCTGGTCGGCACGGGCCGCTCGCCGCTGTCGGACGCGTTCTACCTGCGTTCGCTGGCGCTGATTCGCGACGGGGTGGACCGGCTGGACGATCGGCACGGGGCGTTGAGCGCGTTCCAGTCCGCGGCGGTGCTCGCCGCCCTCCCCCGCGTCCGGATGGCCGCCGCGCACGCCATCGTGCACGTGCTCGCCCCGGTCCTCGGAGTTCCGCACGCCGTGGCCCACGGGGTGGTGTGCCGGACGGTGATGAGCTACACCGCCCCGGCGGTGCCGGACCGGCACGCGCTGATCGCCGAGGCGCTGCGCGCCCCGGCCGCGCTCGACGGCGTCACCGCGGTGCTCGACCGGCTCGGCGTGCCGCGGGGCCTGTGCGCGGCCGGGGTGGATCGCGGGCAGCTGCCCCTGGTCGCGGACGCGCTCCTGGAATCCGGCGTACCCGGCAACCCCCGTCCGATCGGCGGCCGGGAGGATCTGCTGCGCATCCTCGACCGCGCCTGGACCGGCGAGCTACCGCGGACCTGGTGACGCGAACGGGCCGGGCGCGCGCACGCACCCGGCCCGCTCCCCTCCCCCGTCAGTCCAGGAGATCCGGTTCCAGCTTGAGGATCTTCTGGTGCAGCGGCTGGAAGTTGAACCACCCGAACCCGGGCGTGCCGGTCACGCTCGACACCTGACGCGCCTCCGCCTCGTCGATGAGGATCGGGTCACCGGCGGCCATCGCGAGCAGCTGCGACTGGCAGGACCGCTCCATCGAGATGAACCACCACGCGGTCTCGGCCACCGTCCGCCCGACGGTGAGCAGGCCGTGGTTCTGCAGGATGACGGCCTTGTGGTCGCCCAGGGCCTTGGCGATTCGGTTGCCCTCCTCGGGGTCGAACACCAGGCCGCCGAACCCGTCGTAGACGCTGTGGTCGTCGTAGAACGCGAGCGAGTCCTGGGTGATCGGGTCGAGCAGCCGGCCGAACGCGGAGAACGTCCTGCCGTGCAGGGAATGCGCGTGGGCGACCGCCTGCACGTCCGGCCGGGCGGCGTGCACGCGCGAGTGGATGTAGAAGCCGGCCAGGTTCACCAGCCCCGCACCCTCCACCAGGCGCCCGTTCTCGTCGACCAGCAGCAGATCCGACACGCGGATGTGCTCGAACGGCACGCCGAACGGGTTCACCCAGAAGCAGGTGGGGTGGATCGGGTCGCGGGCGGTGACGTGACCACCCACCCCTTCCCCGAAGCCGAACTTCCCGAACAGCCGGAAGGTGGCGGCCAGTTCGCGCTTGCGGCGGAGGCGTTCCTCCTCCGGTGAGGCCGCCACGGGCGGCGCCGGGACCCGGTAGGCGGGGTCGTCGAACGTCGGCAGGGCCGTGCTCATACTGTTTCCTTCCTCTCCTGCGACTGCACTGGGGATTCGGTGTTCATCCGCTCGATCCGGGGCCCGACGGCCAGCACGGTCACCACACCCAGCACCATGACGAGCGCGATGAGCAGCAGTGCGTAGCGGAAGCTGCCGGTGGCCTGCTGGATGCTGCCGGTCAGCAGGGGGCTGACGATGCCGGTCAGGTTGCCCGACGAGTTGATCACGGCGATCCCGGCCGCCGCTGCGGCGCCGGTCAGGCCGAGCACCGGGATGCGCCAGAACTGCGACAGCGACGTGTAGATACCGGCGAAGCTCAGGCAGGTGCCGACGAGGAACGCGACGCGGTTGTCGGTCATCGCCGCGAGCACCACGCCGGCCGTGCCCACGCACAACGGGAGCGTCGTGGAGAAGACGGCGCTGCGCCGGGCGAACACCTTCGGCCACACCAGCATGACCAGCAACGCGAAGGCGGACGGGATGGCCGACAGCAGCACGCTGGTGACGTCGGTCGGGGACGCGCCGCGTTTGTTGGTGAGCAGCTGCAGCATCTGCGGCAGGAAGTAGCTGAACGCGTAGATGCCGAAGGTGAGCGCGAAGAACGCGAACGCCAGGGCCCACACGCGACCGCTCTTGAGCGCGTCGGTGATGCGGGCAGGCACCGCGCTGTTCCGCTTGAGCGCCGCCTCGTCGTCCAGCTGTTCCTGGATGTACTGGCGCTCCGAAGTGGACAGCCACTTCGCCGTGGCCGGGCTCTTGGCGAGGCGGGCCATCAGGAGGATCCCGACGACCACCGTGATCACGCCCTCGACGAGGAAGACCGATCGCCAGCCGACCATGCCCGTCAGGTGCTGCCCCCATTCGAGCAGCCCGGCGGACAGCGGCGCGCCGACGATGCCGGACACGGCGATCACCGACACGAACACCGGGTAGGCCCAGGCGCGTTGTTTCGCCGGGAACCAGTAGGTGATGTAGAGCAGGACGCCGGGAGCCAGGCCGGCTTCGGCGAGTCCGAGCAGGACGCGCAGGACGTACAGCGCCCCGGCCGAGTCGACGGCCGCCATCACCGCGGTGACCGTGCCCCAGGCCAGCAGGGTGCAGCCGATCCAGGTCGGTGCGCCGAAGCGCCGCAGCGCCAGGTTGCTCGGGACCGTCGCGATGATGTAGCCGATGAAGAACAGCGTCGAGGTCAGTCCGATCTGGACGTTGGTCAGGCCGAGGTCGCGGGACATCGGGGCGGCGACGAAGCCGATGTTGACCCGGTCGATGTAGCCCAGCACGTAAGCGGCGCCGAGCAGGGGGAACGTGCGGAGGGCGACCTTGCGCCACAGTTTCGTGCGGTCGGGTGCCGAGCCGGTCTCGGTCATGGTTTGTCTTCCGTTCGCAGAGCAGGGGTCAGAACGCGGGAACGCGCTCGGACAGGAAGCGGCCGAGTGCGGCCGCGACTTCCCGGGGATGGGTGGCCGGGCTGGCGTGCGGTGCGCCGTCGATCACGGCGACCGGATCCGCGTGCGGCAGGAGCGCGGCCCACTGCCGCGCCTCGGCCACCGTGATGGCCGAGTCCGCGCCGCCGTGCACCACCAGCGCCGGTGCGGTGATCTCGCGCAGCCGGGGCGACAGGTCGTCTCGCTCCATCACCGCGCGGAACGGGGTGGCGAACTCCGCGGGGCGCTGCTTCATCCACTTCTCGATCCAGGGTCCGACGTCACCGTCGCCGAAGACCATCGCGCCGAGGACCTGGCACAACTCCGGAGTGGGCCCGCCGGCCTGCCAGGCGTCGGCGAACGCGGTCAGCTCACCGAGGGCGCTGCCGTCCTGGCCGGCGGGCGTGGTGTCGATGAGCACGAGGCCGGCGACGCGGTCGGGGGCCAGCAGGGCGGCCGACAGGGCGACGAAGCCGCCCTGGCTGTGCCCGCCGACGACCGCCCGGTCGATGCCGAGCGCGTCGAGGAGGGCGAGAAGGTCGCGGGCGCTGTCCCACAGCGTGAAGGGCTCCCCGTCGTAGGTGGTGCGTCCGTGGCCGCGGGCGTCCCACGTGACTACGCGGCACCGACTGGACAGCGGCGCGGCCACCTCGTCGAACAAGCCGGAATCCAGCATGAACCCGTGCCCGAGCACGAGCGGGATCCCCTGCCCGGTGTCCCGGTAGGCGATCCGGGGCCCCGTGGCGACGGGGGCGAAGCGCGTCATCTCTGACCTCCAGCCAGGTCGACGTTGACCAGCGACCTGCTGAACGGTAGGAAGTGTCACCTGAGATTGTCAAGGATCACATCATTTGATCTATGATGAATGGAGCTTCCCGTGAGCGGTGGGTTCGAGGGCAGGATCGGCGTGGTGACCGGCGCGGCGAGCGGACTTGGCGCCGCGGTGGCACGCCGGCTGCACGACCAGGGCGCGACGGTGGTGGCCGCGGACCGGAGCGAGATCCCCGGCGCGGACTGGGTTCCCGCGCGGTGCGACGTCAGCGACGAGGGGGACGTCCGGCAACTGTTCGAGCTGTGCCGGGAGCGGTTCGGGCGGGTCGACGTGCTGTTCAACAACGCCGGCATCAGCGGCGCCCCGGCCCGCCGCGTGCACGAGTACGAGGCGGCCGAGTGGGACCGCGTGGTGGCGGTCAACCTGCGGGGCGCGTTCCTGGTGCTGCGGGCCGCGCTGCCGCTGATGCTCGCCGACGGGGGCGCGGTGGTGAACACCGCGTCGGTGGGGGCGGTCCGGGCGCGGCCGGGGTTCGCCGCGTACACCGCCTCGAAGGCCGCGGTGAGCATGCTGACGCGCCAGGCCGCGCTGGAGTACGCCGGCGACGGGATCCGGGTGAACGCGGTGGCGCCGGGTTTGATCGACACCCCGCTGGCCGGCGACCTGACGCCGGAGATGCGGGCCGAAACCGCGGCGCGGACGCCGCTGGGCCGGCTCGGCACGCCGGAGGAGGTGGCCGACCTGGTGACGTTCCTGCTCTCAGGCGCCGCGTCCTACATCACCGGCCAGACCTACCTGATCGACGGAGGCCGGTGCGCATGACCTCCTGAGCGCGCTGCGGGCGGGCCCGCCGGGCGGCGCCGGGCATACACGGGTGGCGATCCACGATTCCACCGCAGTCGCGGGCGATACCGCCGGGAGATCAGCGCACCGCGCCCGCCAAGCCGCGCCCCGCAGCGATCATCGCGCGGCGAGCCCGGCGATCAGCAGCTCGATGATTCCCTCGGCCTGCGCCGCCCACTCGCCGTCCGGGTCGAGCTGCCACAGGCTGCCCAGCGCCAGCAGCACGATCTCCGGATCGAGACCCTGCCGCACGGTGCCGGCCGCCTCGTTCGCCGCCAGCAGTTCGGCCAGCGCGTCGCTCATCGCCTGGTAGGTGTCGGCCAGCTGGGCTCGGTCCGGGCCCGTCGCCAGGCGCAAGGCGTCGCCGAGGCCGCGGCGCGTCAGCACGCACCGGGCGAGTTCCCGCATCCACTCCCGCAGTGCCTCCATCGGGAACCGCTCGGCCAGCAGCCGCGTCGCCACGTCGCGGATCTCCGCCACGTCGCGCCCGTACACCGCCAGCACGAGAGCCTCGCGCGTCGGGAAATGCCGGTACAGCGTCGCGTTGCCGACGCCGGCCCGCTTGGCGACCGCGTTCAGGGAGATCTCCGGGGACTCGGCGAGGGCCAGCCGCGCCACGGCCAGGATGGCGTCCCGGTTCTCGCGCGCGTCGGCACGCCGCTTCGGTGTGCTCGCGGTCACCCTCACCCCTCGCAGGTTGCGAAACGGGGAACTCCCCGCTTACTGTCGGAGTAACGGGGAGTTCCCCGTTTAGTTCATCCTACAAGGAGCACACCATGCCCGTTCTGGGATCGTCCGGCCTGGACGTCTTTCCGCTCGCCCTGGGAACCAACACGTTCCGGTGGACCGCGAGCACCGCGGAGTCGCACCGCATCCTGGACGCCTTCACCGACCGCGGCGGCAACTTCATCGACACCGCGGACGTGTACTCGGTCTGGGCGCCGGGCAACAGCGGCGGCGAGGCGGAGAGCGTGATCGGCGAGTGGCTCGCCGCGGGCGCCGACCGCGAGCGGGTGATCATCGCGACCAAGGTCTCCGGCCACCCCGCCCACCCCGGCCTGAGCGCGGACAACATCACCGCGGGCGCCGAACGATCGCTGAAGCGGCTGCGCACCGACCACCTCGACGTCTACTACGCCCACGTCGACGACCCGGCCACCCCGCTGGAGGAGACGGTCGCCGCGTTCGACCGCCTCGTCCAGCGCGGTCTCGTGCGCCACGTGGCGCTGTCGAACTACTCGGCCGAACGGGTCCAGGAGTGGGTGGACGTCGCCGAGGACCTGGGCGCCGCGCCGCCGGTGTCGCTCCAGCCGCACTACAACCTGCTCACCCGCACCGCGTTCGAGCGCGACCTGCGGCCGGTCGTCGAGCGCAACAACCTCGGCGTGGTCCCCTACTACGGCCTGGCCTCGGGCTTTCTCACCGGCAAGTACCGCTCGGCGGCGGACGCGGCGGGAACCGCCCGTGGCGCGCTGATCGGCGACTACCTCACCGACGCCGGGTTCGCCGTGGTGCGGGAACTCGATGCGGTCGCGTCCGAATTGGACGCCGCGCCGGCCACCGTGGCCCTGGCGTGGCTGCGCGCCCAGCCCACGGTCGTCGCGCCGATCGCCAGCGTCAGCGCGGCCGGCCAGCTCGACGCCCTGCTAGCCTCGGCCACCCTGGACCTGTCCCCCGAGCAGCACAAGCGGCTGACCACGGCATCCGACGCGGTCAGCTGACCAGGCCAAGCTGGTCGGCCAGGTGGAGCGCCAGTTCGAGTCGCAGGCGGTGCTCCCCGGGCGCCTGACCGAGCAGGGCGGCCGCCTGGTCCACCCGGTAGCGCACGGTGTTGTGGTGCACGCCGAGCCGCGCGCCCGCCGCCCGGAAGTTGCCACCGGCGTCGAAGAACACCGCGAGCGTGGCGCGCAGGCGGCGGGCGTCCTCAGTGCCGGCGGCCAGCGGCCCCAGCGTCTCGGCCACGAACGTGCGGCAGACGCCGGGATCGGTGCTGCACAGCGCCGCCACCTCGACGTCCGCGAAGTGGGTGACGGTGCCCGCCGGACGGCCCGCGAGCTGCGCGACCCGCAGCGCTTCGCGGGCCTGCCGGTGGCTGTGCCGGAACCCCTCCGGCCCCGCCGCGGGCAACCCCTGCCCGGCCAGCACCGGCGCGCCCGCGGACGGCAGCCGGGCGGCGTCGCGCGTCGGCACCCAGCACCACGTGGTGTCCACATCCACCCGCACCACCAGCGGCGGCGCGGCGGTCAGTGAGGCAGCCAGCGCCCGCGCGGTCGATTCCAGCGGCTGGCGATTGCCCTCCCGCGGGTTCTTCAGGACCAGCGCGACGTGGCGGCCGGTGAGGTCGTACCCCAGCCGCAGCCGGACCTCCGCGACGTCGGTCTCCCCCGCGAGCACGTGGCGCACGAACTCCGCGCGTTCCAGCGAACCCTCCCTGGCCAGCCGCTCGGCCTCGTCGCGGTACTCGGCGCTGAGCCGGTCGCTGACCAGTTCCAGCCAGGACAACAGGAACGTCGTGCCCTGGTTGACGACCGGCACCGCCAGCGCCACGTCGGGACAGTGCTCCTCGACCGCCCGCCCCCACCGGGTGCACCAGTAGGTGATGCCGAGCCGGTAGCCGCGCATCACCGCGTCGTGGCTGAGCCCGTGCTGCACCATCGACCGTGTCGAGCGCACCACCTCGGGCGAGGTGGTCACGTCCGTCGGCTGGTCACCGCGGACGAGGGCGTGCAGCAGCGCCTCGCTGTTGGCGAAGGCGGTCGCGCGGGCCAGGTCCAGCGCGTCGCGCTCGGCCAGCTCGGGCATGCCCGCCGCGATGTGGGCGACCGTGCCGTCGGTGATCGCGGTCAGGTCGGGCAGCATCGCCGCCGCCACATGCCTGGTGGCCGCGCGGATCGCGTCGTCGGTCGCCGCGGACATGGCCTCAGCGTATCCGCCAGATGGTCAACCGGGCGCCCCGCGGTTGACCGGTTGACCGAAGACACCGCGCGGCGTCGCGGGCACGCTGACGGTCACCCCGATCCGTGGAGGACACCCATGAAGCGAGCCGAAGGCAAAGTCGCCTTCATCACCGGAGCCGCCCGCGGCCAGGGACGCGCGCACGCGCTGCGCCTGGCCGGGGAAGGCGCGGACATCATCGCCGTCGACCTGTGTGAGAGCGTCGGCACCACGCCCTACGACGGGGCGACCGACGCGGACCTGGCCGAAACAGCCAAGCGCGTCGAGGAACTCGGCGGGCGGGTGCTGGCGCGGCAGGCCGACGTCCGGGATCTCGCCGCCCTGCAACGGGTCGTCGAGGAAGGGCTGTCCCGCTTCGGCGGCATCGACGTCGTCTGCGCCAACGCCGGCATCGCGAGCTTCGGGTCCGCACTGGACCTCAGCGAGCAGATGTGGCACGACGTCCTCGACATCAACCTCACCGGCGTGTGGACGACGGTCCGGGCCACGGCACCGTCCATGGTGGAGCGCGGCCGCGGCGGCTCGATCATCCTGACCAGCTCGATCGCCGGCCTGATCGGCTTCCCCAACCTGGCCCACTACACCGCCGCCAAACACGGCGTCACCGGGCTGATGCGGGTGCTCGCGATCGAGCTGGCGCCGCACCACATCCGCGTCAACTCCATCCACCCGGCTACTGTGGACACCCCGATGGTGGCGAACGAGGCGTCCTGGAAGCTGTTCCTCGGCGGCATCGACGGCGCGACCCGGGAGCAGGCCGCCGTCGGCATGAAGGCGCTCAACGCGCTGCCGATTCCGTGGCTCGACGTGGACGACATCAGCAACGCCGTCCTGTACCTGGCCTCCGACGAGTCCCGCCACGTCACCGGCACCACCATGGTGCTCGACGCCGGCGCCACCCAGCCGTTCAAGATCCCGCATGGCTGACGTCCACGACCTGACCGCGGTGCCCGCCGCCGAACGCGAGACCCGGTTCGAGGAGCTGGTCGCCGAGACGCACGTCGACATGGCGGTGCGGCTCGGCAGGCCGGCGGAGTCGTTCCGGGCCTCGATCCGGCGGCGGCGCATCGACGACGTCGTCCTCGTGGAGACAGCCTGCGACCCGTGCAGCGGCCGCCGGGGGCCGCGCCGCGCCGCCCGCACCGGACGCCCGTACCTGGGGGTGATGGTCGTCCGGCGCGGGCGGGAAACGGTCGCGCTCGGCGACACCACCGCCGACCTCCGGCCGGGGGACGTGGTGGTGTGGCGCAGCGACCGCCCGGCCCGGTTCGAAGTGCACGCGCCGCAGCGGAAGCAGACCCTCATCGTCCCGCTGGCCGCGCTCGCCGACGTGCCCGGCGGGCACCGTCTGTTCCGGACAGTCGTGCTCGACGGGTCGGCACCCGCGGTCCGGCTGTTCACCGGCTACCTCGGCGTCCTGTCCCACACGCTGGACCGGCTGGGTCCTGCGGAACTAGCCACAGCCCGGTCCGCGGCGCTGGACCTGTTCTCGGCGGCGGCCCAGCACGACTCGGCGCCCGCCCCGCTGGCGTTGATGGAGGCATGGATCGAACGGCACCTGGCGTCGGGCGAGGTCACCCCGGCGGCGATCGCGGCCGCGCACGGCATGTCGGTGCGCAGCGTGTACCGGGTCTTCGCCGAAGCCGGGACGACGGTGGCGGCGTTCGTCCGCGACCGCCGCCTCGCCCGCGCGCGCCGGGAACTCGCCACCGGCGCGGACCCGATCGCCGACATCGCCCTGCGCTGGGGTTTCGCCGACGCCAGCCACTTCACGCGCGCCTTCCGCGCGCGCTACGGGTGCACCCCACGCGACCACCGGGCCGGTGCCGGCACGAACGGGCCACCGGCTGGCAGGCAGATGCAGGCGCTGACGGCGGCACCCGGGTCAGGCTGATCGGCGAAGCCGCTGTGGATCGAGGAGGATTTCGTGGCACGTGAGGACATCGAGTTCACCGCGCAGGGCACGACCCTGCGCGGCTGGTTCTACCCGGCGGAGGGAGCGACCGGCGAGGCCCCGTGTGTGGTGCTGCAGCACGGGTTCTCCGGCGTCAAGGAGATGTACCTGGACAGCTACGCCGAGCTGTTCCAGGCGGCCGGGCTGGCGTGCCTGGTGTACGACCACCCCGGGTTCGGCGCCAGTGACGCCGTGCCGGGGTGCCCGCGGCTGGAGATCGACCCGTGGCAGCAGGTCCGGTTCGTGCAGCACGCGATCACCTACGCGCAGTCGCGGCCGGAGGTGGACGCCGAGCGGATCGGCCTGTGGGGTTCCAGCTACGCCGGCGGGCACGCCCTCGTCGTGGCCGGCATCGACCGCCGGGTGAAGGCCGTGGTGAGCCAGGTTCCGCCGGTGTCGGGGTCGATGGCGTTCAAGGAACTGATCCGGATCGACCGCTGGGCCGAGATGGACGCGGTGTTCGCGGCCGAGCGCCGGGCCCGGCTGGCCGGCGCGGAGCCGTCGATGCTGCCGGTGGTGACGACCGATCCGGCCGGTGCGGCCGCCCTGCCGACCCCGGACGCCTACGAGTGGTGCACGACCACCGCCGAGCAGCGGGCGCCGGAGTGGCGCAACGAGGTCACGCTGCTGTCGATGGAGTTCCTGCGCGGGTACGAGCCAGGCCGCTGGGCGCCGCTGATCGCGCCGACGCCGCTGCTCATGATCGTCGCACCGCTGGACCGGCTGGCCGACGGGCAGCTGGCCACGCAGGTCTACGAGGAGGCCCTGCACCCGAAGAAGCTGGTCCTGATCCCGGGTGGCCACTTCGACGCCTACCACGGACCCGGATTCGAGTGCTCGGCGCCGCCGGCCCGGGACTGGTTCGTCGAACACCTGCTGGCCAAGCGCGTGTGACCGGCCGCGCGCCCCCCCCCCCCCCCCCCCGGGCCCCCGGCCGGCCAGAGCCCGGCGCCCCCCCCCGGCGCAACCGGGGTGGGGGGCTGGTTTGGCAT
>NZ_JBEXTX010000126.1:13074-21437 GCF_040614175.1 Amycolatopsis sp. NPDC006131 | reverse complement strand
GCTGCGCGAAATGGTGGCCGAGGAGCTCGGCAAGCCGTTCGCGCCCGCGGTGGCGCCCGCCACGTCCTGGTGGCGGGCGGCGTCGGCATCACCCCGCTGCTGAGCCTGGCCTACGAGCTCCACCGCCGCGGCGCCGAGTTCGAGCTGCACTACTTCGCCCGCGCCCGGGAGCAGGCCGCGTTCGCCGGCCTGCTGGAGCGCGAGTTCGGCGACCGCGTGCACCTGCGGTTCGGCGTGCCGCGTGCCGAGCAGCCGACGATCCTGAAGGAGGTCGCGGGCGAGCTGACCCCGGACGCGCAGGTGTACACGTGCGGGCCGGAGGGGTTCATGGCGCAGGTCTCGGCGGTCTTCGCGCCCGTCGTCGGCGAGTCGCGCGTGCACGTGGAGCACTTCGTGGCCGCCGACGTCGACACCAGCGGCGACCAGCCGTTCACCGTCGAGCTGGACACCGGCGAGGTGTTCGAGGTGCCCGCGGGCAAGTCGATCCTCGCGGTTCTCGGGGAGAACGGCATCGAGGTCTTCAAGTCGTGCGAGGAGGGCATCTGCGGGTCCTGCGTCTCCGGGGTGCTGGAGGGCGTGCCCGAACACCGGGACAGCTGCCTGTCGGCCGCGGACAAGGCCGCCGGGGACCAGATGGCCCTGTGCGTCTCCCGCGCCAGGACGGCCCGGTTGAAGATCGAGCTGTACTGAGCCGGAGTCGCCTGTCCGGTTGCTGCCACGGCCCTGGCCGGGTCCGCGGGGCTGCCGCACGATCGTCCGGTGATCGTGCAGCAGCCGACCGGAGGTGGCCCCGTGACGACCGATCCCGACCTGCTCGGCCCGGTGGTGCACCGCTACCGCGTCTCCCACGGGCGCCTGGCGCTGATCACCGTCGCCGCGGTCGTCCTCGCCGCCGTGATGGGGGCCCTGACCACGCCGATGATGCTGTCCGGGTACTCCTACCAGTACAGCACCGCCATCGGGTTCGGCATCACCGTGACCGTCTTCGCCGCGACGCTCGCGGTGTTCCTCGTCGTGCACGTGGCGCGGCAGGGGCTGTCGGAGACGTTCGAGGTGCGCGACGCGGGCCTCGCGCACACGGCCAAGGGGCGGACGCGGGCCTGGCCGTGGCAGGCGGTCACCGCGGTCACGCCGTTCCACCCGCGCCGCAGCACCTTCCTGACCCGGCTGGTCATCCGCGACTACCGCTGCACCGTCGCGTTCGCCGACGGCGCGAAGATCCGGTTCTCCGGCGCGCTGGACGGACACGAGCTGCTGGAGCACGCGATCCGCACCGGCTCCGCGGTGGGCGGTCAGGCGCCGAGGAGGTAGCCGACGCCCCGGACCGTGCGCACCACCGGCGGCGGCCCGAGCTTGCGGCGCAGCCCGGCGATCAGCACCTCCAGCACGTTCGAGGCGGGCGGCACGAACTCGTCCCACGCCGCGGCGATCAGCTCGGACCGGGGGACCGGCCGCCCGCCTGCGGCGACCAGCCGCTCCAGCACCACGAACTCCTTCGCGGTCAGCGTCAGCGGGGTGCCCGCGCGCCGTGCCTCGTGCCGCCCGGTGTCCACCTCGACGTCCCCGTGCCGCAGCACCGGGGCGGGCAGCGCCGGGCCGCGACGGCACAGGCTGCGCACCCGCACCACGAGTTCGGCCATCGCGAACGGCTTGACGAGGTAGTCGTCGCCGTGGGCGAGCCCGGCGATCCGGTCGTCCACGGTGTCCCGCGCGGTCAGGAACAGCACCGGCACCGGCCACCCCCGCTGTCGCAGCCCCGCCACGTACCGCAGGGCGTCCCCGGCCGGCAGCATGCGGTCGAACACCGTGCAGTCGTAGGAGTTGACGCTCACCGCCTCGTCCGCCGCCGGCAGGTCGGCGGCCACGTCCACCGCGAACCCGGACCCGCGCAGCGACGCCTCGACGGCCACCCGGAGGTTCTCGTCGTCCTCGGTGACCAGCACACGCACCCCGCCACGGTATCGCCCCGGCCCGGCCGGTTCCTGCCAAAACCCGCAAACCGGGCGAACAAGATCCGGCGGGACGCTAAGCTTCCGGGCACACGCTCCCCGTGACGAAGGATCCACCGTGTCCGCACCTGTGACGACCCGGCCCCGGGTGCTGGTGGTCGAGGACGACGAGGACCTGCGCGTCGCGGTCACCGCGGAACTCACCGCCGCCGGCCTCCGGCTGGACACCGCCGTGACCCTCGCCGGGGCGTCGGCGGCCCTCGCCGAGCCCGGGCACGCGTGCGTGGTGTTCGACCGGATGCTGCCCGACGGCGACGCGATCGACTTCGTGCACCGGCGCAGGCAGGCCGGGTGGGCGGTGCCGGTGCTGTTCCTGACCGCGCGCGACACGGTGCACGACCGCATCGCCGGGTTCGAGCACGGCGGCGACGACTACCTGGTCAAACCGTTCGCCGCGGCCGAACTCGCCGCCAGGGTGCTCGCGCTGTGCCGCCGCTCCGGCACCGGGCGGCCCTCCGTGCTCCGGCACGGCGGCCTGGAGGTCGACTGCGCCCGCCGCGAGGTGCGCCGCGACGGGGTGCTGCTCACGGTGTCCGGCAAGGAGTTCGCGGTGCTGGAGTACCTGATGGCGCGCCCGGAGCAGGCGGTGCGGCGGGCCGAGCTGATCGAGCACTGCTGGGACTCCAGCACCGACCCGATGTCGAACGTGGTGGACGTGGTGGTGCGGCGGCTGCGGGGGAAGCTGGGCGAACCGGACGCGGTGCAGACCGTCCGCGGGGTCGGCTACCGGATGGCGCCGTGAGCGCGCCGCGGAGCGGTTCGGCCGCGCACCGCCTGCGCCGCCTGCGCTGGATGCTCACCGGGCTGTTCACCGCGATGAACGCGATCGGCCTGATCGTGTTCGCGGTCCTGGTGGTCCAGGCCGACGCGGACAAGGGCGAGCAGGCGATGGACGGCGAGCTGCGCCGCGTCACCTCGACCGTCACCCGCCTCCTGCAGTACGACGACACGCTGGTCACCGCGTTCGTGGCCGAGGACGAGCTGAACACCCAGTGTCCCCAGTTCGCGGTGCTGCCCGGCGGCGCCGAGCGGTTCGAGCCGCACGTCAGCCGCCGCACTTGCGTGCCGGTCGACCTGGCGGTGCTGGGCGGGCTCGCCCAGCGGGCCGTGCAGTCGGGCACCCTGCTGAAGGGCTACGTGCGCGCCACGAACGGCGCGCTGGTGCGGATCGGGGCCGAACCGTTCCGCAACAGCACGGGCCAGTACATCGGCGCGGTGGTCGCGGCCATGGACGCCGGGCCGGAGCAGTCCCGGCACGAAGGGCTGCTGCTGATGGTGATCGGCGGGTGCGTGCTGCTGCTGGCCGCGGTCGGCGTCGCCGGGCACCTGCTGTCCGGGCGCGCGATCCGGCCGGCCACCGCGGCGCTGGAGCAGCAGGAGGTGCTGCTCGCCGAGACCGCCCACGACCTGCGCACCCCGGTCGCGGCGCTGCGGGCGCTCGCCGAGACCGCGACCCGGCACCCCGACCAGGGCGCCGAGCTGCTGCCCCGCACGGTGCGCCTGGCCGGGCGGATGGGCAGCATCATCGACGGCTTGCTGGTGCGGGCCAGGCTCGCCGCCGGGGTGGAGCGGCTGGCCATCCAGCCGGTGTGGCTGGACCAGCTGGTGACAAGCGTGGTGGCGGAGACCCCGGCCGAGGACGCCCAGGTGACGGTCACCGCCGCGCCGACCCGGGTCGACGCCGACCCGGCGCTGGTGCAGCGCGCGATCAGCAACCTGCTCGACAACGCGTTGCGGTACGGGCGGCAGCCGGGCGCGCAGGCGCTGGTGCACATCACGGTCGCGGGCGGCCGGGTCACGGTGGCCGACCACGGGCCGGGGATCGACCCGGCGGTCGCGGCGGAGAACTTCGACCGGTTCAGCAGCGGCGGCGGGTCCAGCGGGCTCGGGCTGTCGATCGTGCGGTGGGTGGCGCAGGCGCACGGCGGGGTGCTCCGCGTGTACAACGCCGAGGAGGGCGGCGCGATCTTCGAGCTCGTGCTGCCCGTCAGCAGCGCCGCCCAGCCCGGCCCCGCGCCCTGGTACAGCGAGCATCGGGGGTAGACGCAGATGGACGAGCGGACTTCCCACGGCCTGCGGCGCCGACTGCCGATGGCGTTGCTGGTGGCGGTCGTGGTCGCCGGTGTCGCGGTCGCGGTGTCGGCGGCGGGACGGCCGCTGCCCGGGCTGAACGTCGCGCCGGGCGGGCACTGGGTCGCTTTCCCCGGCCTGGACCGGGTTTTCCACATCAACGGCTCGGCCCGCACCGTGGACGCCTCGGCGGAGGTGCCGGGCCTGGAGCCGGGCAGCCAGGTCGTGCAGGGCGAGACGAGCGGGTACGTGGTGGGGCGGTCGCGGATCCACGAGTTCGGCAAGTCCGACCTCAGCGTGGAGCGCAGCTTCGTCCCGCCGACCGGCGAGGTGCCGGTCGCGATCGAGACGCCGGGCGGGCCTTACCTGGTCTACCGCGAGGCGGGCCGGGTGGTGCGGCTCGGCGACGGCGCGGTGACCATTCCGGCGGGCGGCGTGCTCGGCGACCCGGTGGCCACTCCGGACGGCACGGTGTGGTTGCACCGCCTGGATTCCGGGGTGCTGTGCCGGCTCCCGCGCGACGCGGAGCAGGTGTCCTGCCCGGTGGCGGCTCCCGCAGGCCACACCGGCGGGCTGACCGTGGTCGGCCGGGACGCCGCGTTCGTGGACACCACCTCCGACGTGCTGCGCCCGGTCACCGGGGACGGGTTCGGCGAGCCGGTGCCCGCGCGGATGGACCTGCCGCCCGGCGCCCGGATCGCCCCGGCGGACGCGGACGGCCGGGTGGCCGTGCTCGACCCGGCGACCCGGCGGCTGCACCTGGTCGACGCGGCCGGGCTGGACGGGCGGCGCGCGCCCGCGACGCCGATCAGCCTCGCGCTGGCCGACGGGGACTACGCCGGCCCGACGGTCAGCGGGTCGTCGGTGGTGCTGCTCGACCTGACCCGCAGCACGGTCCTGACCTACAGCAGCCAGGGCGATCCGAAGCGGACGATGCCGGTGCCGCCGGAGGCGGGCGAACCGCGGCTGGCCCGCGGCGAGGACGCCCGCGTGTACGTGGACGGCGCCGAGGGGCGGCACGTGCTGGTGGTGGACCACGACGGCGCGGTGAACCAGGTGCCGGTGGTCGGCACGCAGCGGCCGGACGAGCCGGGCGCGCCGGTCGCCCCGCCGCCGGAGTCGCCTGTTTCGCAGCCCCAGAATGGACCGGCGCAGAACGGACCGGCGCAGAACGGACCGGTCCAGAATGGACCGGCGCAGAACGGGCCGCCGCCCGGTGGGGGTCAGAACCGGCCGCCCTCGGGTGGTGACGGGGGCCGGCCGCCGGGGCAGACCCAGTCGCCGCCGTCGTCGTCGCGGGCCGTGCCGCCGCCGTCGCCTCCGCCGGTGCCGGCGAGCCCGCCGGGCCTGCCGCCCGGGCTGCGCGCCACCGTGCAGGGCGAGAACGTGCAGCTCACCTGGGGCGCGGCGCCGCCGAACGGCGCGGCCGTCACCGCCTACCAGATCTCCTGGCGGCCGGGGTCGGGCGCGGGTGGGGCGATGACCCGTCCGGGCAGCGCGCGGTCGGCCACGCTGAGCGGGTTGCAGCAGGGCGTGACCTACACCGTCACGGTGGTGGCGGAGAACAGCGCGGGGCGGGGCGCGCCGGCCACGGTCCAGACCCGGGTGCCGGTGCAGCGGACCCCGCAGGTGAGGGTGACCAGGGGCTCGGATACGACCTACGACGGTTGTGAAGCCCCGGACTGCGCTTACATGCGCATCGAGATGACCGGGTTCGAGCCCAAGTCGTGGTACGAGGTCGAGGTCTTCTCCGACAACCCGGGCTACTCCAACGAAGGCAAGGGTGTCACCACCGACGAGGACGGCATCGAGATCTTCGAGGCTTTTCCCTACGAAAGCGTCGGCTACACCGTGTGGGTCATCGTCGACGGTGTCGAGTCCAATCACTACGTATGGCCGGGGGGATAGTGCAGAGCGCAACACGAGCGGGCGAGGTCGCCGGGCTGATCGCGAACAACGTGCAGCAGGTGATCCGCGGCAAGCCGGAGCTGGTGCGGCTGGCGGTGGCCGCCCTGCTGGCCGAGGGGCACCTGCTGATCGAGGACGTGCCCGGCCTCGGCAAGACGACGCTGGCGCGGTGCCTGGCGCGCAGCATCGGCGGGAAGTGGAGCCGCATCCAGTTCACGCCGGACCTGCTGCCCGGCGACATCACCGGCGTGAGCGTGTTCCACCAGAAGGACGAGGAGTTCGGGTTCCACCCGGGCGCGGTGTTCGCGAACATCGTGGTGGCCGACGAGATCAACCGCGGCACTCCGAAGACCCAGTCCGCGCTGCTGGAGGTCATGTCCGAGCGGCGCGTGACGGTGGACGGCGTGGCGCACGAGGTGCCGCGGCCGTTCCTGGTGGTGGCCACGCAGAACCCGATCGAGATGGAGGGCACCTACCGGCTGCCGGAGGCCCAGCTGGACCGGTTCCTGATGCGGTTGTCGGTCGGCTACCCGGACGTGGCCTCCGAGGTGCTGGTGGTCATGAGCGAGTGCGCCGGCGTCACCGCGGACGAGCTGCCCACCGTGGTCGACATCGGGGTGCTGCGCCAGGCCATCGCGGAGGTGCGCGGGTCGCACCTGGACCGGGCGGTCGTCGAGTACGCGGCCCGGCTGGCGGCCGCGACCCGGGAGCACGCGGCGGTGCGGTTCGGCGCGAGCCCGCGTGGCAGCATCGCGCTGGTGCGGACCGCGCAGGCGCTGGCCGCGACCGACGGCAGGGCGTTCGTCACCCCGGACGACGTCAAGGACGTGGCCGTGCCGGTGCTGGCGCACCGCCTGATCCTCACCGCGGACGCCGAGCTGAACGGCCGCGGCACCGCCGAGATCGTCGACGAGGTCCTGGCCGCCACCCCGGCGCCGGCGATCGGCGCGGCCCGGCGGTGAGGCGGCGGCTGACCGGGCGCGGCGTCGCGGTGCTCGTCGCGGCGGTGCCGTTGCTGGTGTTCGGGCAGTGGGGCGGGTACCCGCTGTTGCGTGCGCTGGGGGCGGTGGCGCTGGTCGCCGTGCTCGCCGCGGTGGCTGTCACGGCGCGCGGGCTGGGTGTCGAGGTGCGCCGTGCCGTGTACCCGGACCGGGTCGAACGGGGCAGTGCCGCGCTGGCGCGGCTGCGGGTGCGCAACCCGGGGCAGCGGCGGCAGGCGGCGTTCCTGGCCGCCGACGGGATCGGCGGGCAGGCGCAGACCGTCTCGGTGCGCGCGCTCGCGCCGGGCGCGGAGGCCACCTACCACTACGAGCTGCCCACCGGCGCGCGCGGGCGGCACCCGGTCGGCCCGCTGACGCTGCACCGGGCCGACCCGTTCGGGCTGGCCGTCAACCGCAAGCCCACCGGGGAGACCTCGGACCTGTGGGTGCACCCGCGGCAGCTGCCGGCCCGGGTGCTGGTCAGCGGGCACCCGCGGCACCACCACGACGGCGCCCGCACCGACGACGCGCTGCGCGGCTCGATCGACCTGCAGGACGTGCGCGAGTACGTGCCCGGGGACGAGGTGCGGCACGTGCACTGGAAGGCGACGGCCCGCACCGGGCGGCTGATGGTGCGGGACCTGGTGGACCCGGAGCAGCCGCGGTTCACGCTGCTGCTGGACACCCGCGCCGGATCGCTGTCGCCTGCCGGGTTCGAGGAGGCGGCCGACGTGGCCGCGTCGCTGCTGGTGGCCTCGGCACGGGCCGGGCACCCGTCGCGGCTGGTCACCGCGGGCGGGCTAGACCTGCCCACACCCGGCGGCCTGCCCGCGACCCGGCAGCTGCTGGACGAGCTGTGCCAGGTGACGCAGGCCCCGGCGGACGCGCTGGTGCCGCCGGCGCTGTCCGCACGCGGCGGCGCGGGCGGATGCCTGGTGCTGGTCAGCTCGGCGCGCGCGGAGCCGCCCGCACTGACCTGGCTGCGGGACCGGTTCGACACGATCTTCCTGGTCGCGCTGGAAGGACCGGGACCACGAATGGCCGCGGCGCCGGGCGCACGGGTGCTGCTGGCGGGCGACGCGGTGCAGGCGGTGCGGTTGTGGAACGAGGTGGCGGGGTGAGGCACGCCTCGGCGGGGCGGGTGTCCGTTGTGGACTGTTGCCTGCGCTCGGCTCACTCCGAGTCGCGCGCATTGACCCGGCTGCAGGGCCGGCTCGGCATGAACTTCCTGGTCGCGCTGGAAGGGGCGGGGACTGCGGGTGGCTGTGGCGTCGGGCGCGCCGGTGGTGCTGGCGGCCGATGCGGTGCAGGCGGTGCGGTTGTGGAACGAGGTGGCGGGGTGAGGCACGCCTCGGCGGGGCGGGTGTCCGTTGTGGACTGTTGCCTGCGCTCGGCT
>NZ_JBEXTX010000126.1:0-12974 GCF_040614175.1 Amycolatopsis sp. NPDC006131 | reverse complement strand
CACGCCGAGTCGCGCGCATTGCCCCGGCTGCGGGGCCGGTTCGGCACGCTCCTCCCGGCCGCTGAGGCCGGGGCTGGCCAGCGCGCTGGCGGCCGACGCCGTCCAGGCGGTGCCGTTGCGGAGCGAGGTGGCGCGGTGAGGCCCACCTTGGCGGGACGCCTGTCCGTCGTGGACTGCCGATGGCGGCTGCGCTCGGCGCACGCCGAGCCGCGCGCCCTGACCGGGCCGCGGTGCCCGTTCGGCACGAACTTCCCGGTCGCGCGGGCCGGGGCTGGTCCCGCGCTCGCGAGCTGCAGGCGGTGCGGCTGTGGAGGTGCCGGCGTGAGGCGCACCTTCACGGCACAACTGTCCCCTGTGGACTATCCGCGTTCCTCGTCCCAGGTGGTCGCATGAGCACCGCACGTGGAGATCGCGGCGCGATCACCCCCGCCGCCGGGGTGGTGCTCGCGGCCGTGGTCGCGGGGTTGCTGTTCGCTCCGGTGTTCGGCCTTTCCGCGCTCCTGGTGCCGGTCGGGGTGCCCGCGGCCGTCGTGCTCGTCGTCGTCGCCGTGATGCGCACGCCGGGCTCGCTGGCTTGGCGGCCCCTGGTCGCGCTGGTCGCCGGCCTGCTCGCGGTCGTCGAGACGACCCTGTCGCCGACCACCGTGGGCGGGGTGCCCACCGGTGAGACCCTGCGCGCGCTCGCCGACGGCGTGTCCCAGTCCTGGCAGCTCGCCCTGCGCTCCACCTGGCCGGCCCGTCCCGAGCCCGCGGTGCTGCTGTTCGTGCCGCTGCTGACGGTCCTCGCCGCGGTGCTCGGCACCGAACTGCTCCGGCTCACCCGGCCACTGGCCGCGCTGGTGCCGAGCCTCGCCGTCGTGGTGCTCAGCCAGTTCTACGCGGCGGCGTCCGGCTGGGGCGCGGTGGGCGCGGCGCTCGCGTACCTCGTGGCGGCGGGCGCCGTGCTCGCCACCGGGCGCGGGCAGGGGCGACGGCCGGTGTTCCCGTCCGCGGCCGTCGCGCTCGCCGCCGCGGCCGTGGTGGTCGCCGGGGTCGCCGTCCCGTCCCCGCCGGCGAAGTACTCCCTCAAGGACGACCAGCTCGCCCCGCTCGCGCAGGTCCAGATCGCCAACCCGCTGGACGACATCGCCTATCGGCTCGCCCACCCGGGCACGCCGGTGTTCCGCGTCGACGGCGCGGACGGGGTGGACCGGTGGGCCGTGGCGGTGCTGGACGAGTTCGACGGCGTCAACTGGTCGCCCGGCGCCCGCTACCGCACGCTCGGCAGTGAACTCCGGCCGGGCCCGGAGGTGACCGTGCCGGTCGAGGCGCGCACGGCCCGGATCTCCGCCGTCGACCTCGGCGGGCCGTGGCTGCCGAGCCAGACCTGGCCCGCCGGGGTGAGCGGCGCCGAGCCGCTGGTGGAGGAACAGCAGGGCACCTTGCTCGTGCCGGACGGCGGCCGCGCCGGCGACTACACCCTGACCTGGTGGGCGCCGCAGATCCCGGCGGGTTCGCTGTACGGCGCGGCGATCGACCCGGACGCGCCCGGCGGCCTGTCCGGCGTCGGCACGGTGCCGCCCGGGATCACCGAGCTCGCCGAGCGGGCGGTGAACGGCACCCGGCCCACCTTCCAGGCGGCGCTCGCGCTGGAGCGGTTCTTCCGGGAGAACTACCGGCTCGCCAGCGGCCAGAACCTGCCGACCGGGCACTCCTGGCCCCAGCTCGCGGAGTTCCTGCTGACCGCCAAGCGCGGCACCAGCGAGCAGTTCGCCGCCGCCTACGTGGCCCTGGCGCGGGTGCGCGGCATCCCGGCTCGGCTCGTGGTCGGCTTCCGCGCGCCGACCGGCACGACAGTGGTGAGCAACGGCGACGTGCTGGCCTGGCCGGAGGTGGCCGTGGAGGGCGTCGGCTGGGTGCCGCTCGACCCGACGGGCACCGCCGCGCCCGGAGCGGCCGCGGGCGCCGGGCTGGCCGCCGCGACCGCGGGAGCACGGGCGCAGCTGCCCGCGTCGCAGGACCTGCTCGACCCACCGGTGGCGGCGGGGGAGGGCACCGGCGACGGGAACGGCGGGACCGGCCGGTTCCCGTGGGCGGTGACGGGGGCGGTCCTGCTCGCCGTGGTGCTGCTCGGGGTGTTCGGCGTGCCGCTGGCCAAGGGCGTGCGGGCGTGGCGGCGACGGCGCCGGGGTGGATCGGGCGCGGTGATCGGCGCCTGGGAAGAGGTGCGGGACCGGCTGCGCGGTCACGGCGTGCCCGTCACGGCGGGGATGACCGTGCGGGACCTGGCGACCGCTGCCGCCAGGTTCGTGGATCAGTCCACTGTGGAGGAATTGCGGTCGCTGGGCCGGACGGTGGACGTGGCGCTGTGGTCGGGCGCCGGGCCGGACGAGGGCCGGGCGGCGCAGGCGTGGACGGCGGTGCGCCGGGTGCGGCGCGGCCTCGCCCGGCGGGGCGTGCGGGCGCGGCTCCGCGCGGCGTTCGAGCCGTGGACGCTGCTGCGGCGGGTCACTTGACGCAGTTCGCGCCGCGGATCGGTTTCGCCTGGCTCTCGTAGACCTGGTTGCCGTCGGTGGCCTGGACGAGGAAGCAGTACTTGCGCACCGGATCCACCGGCACCCGGTGGCTGGTGTTGCGCTGGACGAGGACGGTGGTGCTCCGCTCGCCCTCGGCGGCGACGATGACCGCGAAGTCCAGCGCCTCGCTGCTGCGCCAGGACAGTTCGACGTGATCGCCGAGGTCGACCGGGTCATCGAGGTCCAGCTGCACCGCCCGCCCCGACGGCGAGGGCAGCCCGGGAGCCCCGATCTGCGGCGGCACGGCCGCGACGTCCAGTTCCTCCGGGGTGTTCACCAGCACCAGCACGGCGGCCACCGCGAGCGCCGACAACACCGCCAGCGCCACGACGACGGAATTCATCCGCCTCGGCCGTCGGCGCGGGCGGTCGGCCGGCCCGTACTCGACGAGCGGCGTGCCCAGCCGCGGCCCGCCCGGCGCCGGATGCGGGGCGGCGGGCCAGGGCGCTGCGTGTCGGTTCCCGGCCGCGGGGGGCCCGTAGGGTGCCGGCCCGGCCGGCGCCGCCGAGGCATGGGGGACCGGCGGCGAAGCCGGATTCAGGTGCGGCCCCGCGGGGCGCGGGGCGGTGGGATGCACGCCCGGGGGCGGCGTCCCCGGAGGCACGGCGCCCAAGGGCGCCGGTGGCGCGGTCGGCGATGGCGCTCCCACCTGCGATCCGTGCGGGATGCCCGCGGCCGGCCCCGCTGGCGCCCCCGCTTGCGGGGCCAGTGGCGGCGCGCCCAAGGGCACTTCCCCTGCCGCGTTGTGCGACGGCGGCCCCGGATGCGATCCCTGCGGGACGCCCAGCGGGGGCCCGCCCGGAGGTGGCCCCGGGGGCAGCGCGCCGAAGGGCACACCCGGCGGCGGCACCACCGCTGGCCCACCCGGCGGTGGCGCGCCGAAGGACCCCCCGAAGTCGTCGAACGCCGGCCGCACCTGGCCGGGGGCCGGGGCGGCCATCCGGGCCGCCACGGTGGCCGCGTCGAGGGGGCGCGCGTCGGGGGACCGGGCCAGCAGCGCCGTGATCAGCTGCGCCAGCTCCGGCGGCAGATCGCTCCGCTCCAGGGGCGGCGCAGCCTCGTGCAGCACCCGCAGCACCAGCTCGCCCTCGGGCTCGCCGGGCCGTCCCTGGTGCGGCGACCGGCCGGTCAGCGCCAGGTACAGCACCGCGCCCAAGCCGTACAGGTCGGACCGCTCGTCGGCGGTTCCGTCGCGCAGTGTCTCCGGCGCCAGGAACCCGATGTCGCGCGCCGGGTCACGGGGGAAGGCGCGGCGCAGCGCCAGGCCGAAGTCGGACAGCACTGCCTCGCCGGACGGCCGGAACAACACGTTCCCCGGGGTGACCCCGCCGTGCACCACCCCGGCCGCGTGCGCCGCGGCCAGCGCGGACGCCAGCGAGCGACCCAGCGCCACCGCGTCGGCGGCCGCCATCGGCCCGAACGCCCCCACCAGCTCGGGCAGGGACTGCGCGCACAACTCCATCCGCAGCGCGCACCGGCCGTCCGGGAGCTCGCGCACCGCGTCGGCCACCAGGACCGGCGCCCGGCCCCGCACCGCGGCCAGCGCGGACAGTTCGGCGTCCAGCTCGGCGCGGGTGCCGCGGTCGAGCCGGCCCGGGTAGACCTTGAGCGCGAACGCCGTCCCAACCGCCTCGTCCACCCCGGCGAACACGGTGGCGCTCGGCCCGTCGCCCAGCGGAACCAGGTCGCCGGGCGCGTCCCCCGCTGCCGTCATGGTGGTCGTCCTCGGAATCGACGCCGTCGCCGGTCCCATGGTACGAACCATCACGCCCCGACCGCAGCCAGCACGTCCTCGAGCCGGAGTTCACGCAGCTCGGCGGGGTCCGGGATCCGGCCGAGACGCCGCAGCCGCCCGGACTGGGCCTTCCGCACGGCCTCGAACAGCTTCCGGGCGTCGCGCGCGTTGCCGAAAGCGGGATCGGCCGAGATGCGGTCGAAGTACCCGGCGAGGACGGGCCGGGCGCGCGGGTCGAGCTCGTAGTCGCCGTCCGCCGCCATGCGGCCGGTGATGCCGACCAGCTGGTCCGGCGTGTAGTTCTCGAACTCGATCGTCTTGGCGAACCGCGACGACAACCCCGGGTTGGCGGCGAGGAACTGGCGCATCTCGGCGGTGTAGCCCGCGACGATCACCGCGATCTCCTCGCGGTGGTCCTCCATCAGCTTCACCAGCGTGTCGATGGCTTCCTGGCCGAAGTCGGCGCCGCTGCCGGTCTGCCGCGACAACGTGTAGGCCTCGTCGATGAACAGCACACCGCCGAGGGACTGCTCGAACACCGTCGCCGTCTTCTCGGCGGTGTGGCCGACGTACTGCCCGACCAGGTCCCGCCGCGACACCTCGCGGAACTCCCCGCCGCCGAGCACCCCCAGTTCCCGCAGCAGCCTGCCGTAGGTCCGGGCCACCGTCGTCTTCCCGGTGCCCGGCGCGCCCGCGAAGATCAGGTGGTGGCTCAGCGCGCCGGTGGACAGCCCGGCCCGCGACCGCCACGTGTTCACCTGGATCTCGTCCACCAGCGACCGGACCTCGGCCTTGACCGCGGGCAGCCCGACCATGCCGTCGAGGTCCGCGAGCAGCGCGTCCAGCGGGCCGCCGCCGGACGCCCCGGCCGGTTCGGCCACCACGGTCGCGGTCGCCGAGGCCGCGAACCGCACCGCGGGCTCGGCGGTGTTGGTGACGTCGCACGCTTCGACCGTGCCGCCGCAGTGCGCGCCCACGTCGATGCCGACGCCGCCCGCGTCGCTCACCGAAACCCGCCGCAGCACCGGTTCGCCGCGGTGGGCCACCAGGACCCCGGCCTGGGCGGTGCGGGTGATCCGGCAGTTCTCCACCACCGGCCGCGCGTGCTGGTAGACGTAGAGACCGCGCTGCCCGCACCCGCTCACGGCGCAGGACCGGATCACCGGGTCCGCGCCCAGCCCGACGATCATCCCGTCGGCGGCGACGTTGTCGATGGTCACGTTCTCCACCACGCCGGACGTGCCTTCCAGCACCAGCCCGTGCTCCGCGCCGGTGATCGACACGTCGGTGATCGCGACCGGTCCCGGTCCGCGGACCGCGACGGCGGGGCCGCGCCCGGCGTGCACGCTGCAGCCGGTGAGCGTCAGGGCCGCGTGCTCGGCCTGCACCCCCGCCGCGTTTCCCGCCCGCACGGTCACCCCGTGCACGGTGAGCGCGCCGCCGCGGGCGAACAGCACCGGCACCTCCGCCCCGCTGCCGTCGAACACGACCTCGGCGCCCGCGGCCGCGCGGAGGGTCAGCGTGCGGTCCACCAGTTCCAGTGTCTCGGCGTAGGTGCCGGCGGCGATGGACACGCACGCGCCGTCCGGGGCGCCGAGCACCGCCTCGCCGACGGTGGCGTAGGCGCCGTGCCGGCCCGGCGCCACGAGCAGGGTCCGGGCGGCGGTCGTCATCAGCTCGCCCTCCCCGCCAGCCAGCCGTGCCCGGCGGCCTTGACCCCGGCCTGGAAGCGGCTGCGGGCGCCGAGCCGGTTCATCAGCCCGGCGACCATGCGCCGCACCGTGCGCACCGACACGCCGAGCGCGGCCGCCGCCGACTCGTCCGTGCAGCCCGCGGACAGCAGAGCCAGCAGCTCCCGGTCACGCCCGGCCAGTTCCGCGCACGACGGCGGGTCGGCCGGGACGAGCGGCACCGCGGCCGGCCACAGGTGCTCGACCAGCTCCATGATCGTGCCGATCACGCTGGGCAGGCGGAGCACCGCGATGTCCCGGTGCTCCCCGGGCAGCACGGCGAGCGCGCCGTCGATGACCAGCGCCTCGACGGGCACGACGGGCATCGTGCGGATCTCCGCGCCGGCCTGCGCCAGCTTCCCGAGGCGCCGGGCGGGGCCGGGCGTCGTGCGCGCGGCGTCCGGGACGAGCATCCGGTAGCGGACCCCGCGGCCGAGGTTGGCGTGGTCGACCGGGCGGAACGTGCTGACCGGATCGGCGGGGCCGCCGGACAGCGAGCTGACGACGAGCACCTCGCGTTGGGCGGCGGCCAGCTTGGTGGCGACCCGCGCGTGCCGGGAGACCAGCGCCCCCGCGGACTGTCCATCGAGGACCGAAAGGCGCGGCGGGGCCTGGCGTGCTTCGAGTGCGGGCTGGGGGATCATGGCTTTCCTCCGATCGGCAGCGACGCGGCGACGGCCGGTCCGTGCTGGTTGTCCATTCGTTCCAGGCGCAGCCCCGGGGGCGGCGCCCACAGCAGCCGCGCGACGGCCGAATCGGCGGCGGCGTCGGTCGTGGCGGCGACCCGCACCACCGCGTCGTGCCCGGGCACGGTGACCGCGACGGTGCGGGCGGCGCCGGGGACGGCGGCGAGCAGCTGGTGCAGCGCGTGGATCCGGGCCCGCGGCGGGCGGGCGCCGAGGCCGGTCACGCGCACGCCGATCTGGGTGACCGGTCCCGCGCGCCAGCACCGCCGCTCCTCGGCAACCCGGTCCCTTCCGGGGCCGGTGTGGGTGAGCGCGGCGAGCGCCGCGCGCAGTTCCTGCTCGGTCAGGGCGACCGCGCCCAGGCCCGCGGCGCGGAGTTCGCGGTGCGTGCGGCGCACGGCGCCGGTCAGCGCGGTGAGCAGCTCGTCGTCGGTGGCCAGGCCGGGCTCGCGCACCGCGCGCACGGCGAGCCAGGCCCGGGTTTCGTCCGTCTGCCGAGGGCCGTGGTGCAGGACCAGCTGGAGCCGGATCACCGGTGCTTTCCCGGATCCCGAGACCAGCGCTCCGGAGAGCGTGAGCCGGGCGAACGCACCGGGATCGCCGCCGGTCGGGCGCAGGACGGCGAGCAGCTCTTCCTCGCGGCTGATCACCCCGGCCGGCACGCCCGCGACTTCGGCGGTGCGGATCCGGGCTCCCGGCGCGAGGTGGCCGAGCAGGTCCCCGCCGCGTGCCACGCGACGGCGCCGCCGCAGCAGGCGCGCCCGGAACAGCACCTCGTCGGACAGCCAGCGGCCGTCCGCGCGGCCCGCGGTCCAGACCAGCAGGATCGCCGCGGTGGTCAGGAGGCCCGCCGTCACCGGCCAGGGGCGGCCGATCGCGATCAGGCTCAGCACCAGCGCGAGCTGCCAGCAGACGATCCGCAGCGCGGGCAGCTCGGGCGTGTGCCGCTGCTCCGGGGTCTCCTCGGGCGGCTCGGCGACGTGTCCGATGTGGACCGGCGCGGGCTGGGCCGGGGTCGTGGGCTGCGCCACGGGGCGTGGCGGCGCGGTCCTGGCAGGGGTCGCGGTGGTGGTGACGGCTTGGGCGGCGACGGTCGCGACCGGCCGCCCGGCGGTCTGCGGTGCGGCCGCGGCGCTGGGCCGCGGGGGCTGGTGCGTGGTCGTCGCCGGGAGCATGCCGATCACCTTGCCGGTCCGAACATGAGGATCCGATGACAACCAGCGCGGTGGCCGGTACCTGCCGGAACGGTTCCCGCCGCGGGCCCGTGAGCCCATGGTGGGGGCCATGACGACGACGAACCTCGTCCGGGTGACCATCGACGCGCCCGGGCGGCGGATCGACCTCGCCGTGCCCGAGCGGTCACCGGTGGGGGAGATCCTGCCGGGACTGCTGCGCCGGGCCGGCGAAAGCCTGCACGACGACGGGGTGGCCGGCGGGGGCTGGCTGCTCCGCCGCGGTGACGGCACCGTGCTCGAACCCGGCCGGACGCCGGCCGCGTACGGAATCCGCGACGGCGAGGTCCTGCACCTGGTGTCCCGGAGCCTGCACTGGCCGGAGCTGTCCTACGACGACCTCGCCGACACCATCGCCAAGGGAGCCGGGCACACCGGGCGCCTGTGGGGGCCAGTGCACACCCGCGCGGCGGGCCTGCTGACCGGGGCGTTCGCCGTCCTGCTCGCGCTGGCCGCCGTGCTGCGAGCCGGGCCGCCGTGGGAGGCGGCGGCGTGGGCCGCGCTCGGATGCGGCGTCGTCCTGCTCGCCGCGGGCGCCGCGCTGGCCAGGGCGTTCGGCGACGCCGGGGCGGGCGCCGTGGTGGCTGCCCTCGCGATGCCGTTCGCCTTCGCCGGGGGAGCGCTGGTGCTCGCGGCCGGGCCGCAGCCTGCCGGGCTGGGCGCGCCGCAGGTGCTCGGCGGCTGTTCGGCGCTGCTGATCGCCGCGGTGCTGGGGCAGGTCGCCGTGGTCGAACGCGCCGAGGTGTTCGTCGCCGTTTTCACCGCGAGCGTCGTGGGGGCGCTCGCGTCGTGGCCGGCGACCACGGACGCGCTGGACGGCGCGGACGGCGCGGCGGTGGCGGCCGTGGCGGTGCTGTTGTTGTCGCCGCTGTCCGGGCCGCTGGCGATCCGCCTCGGCCGGGTGCCGATGCCGGTGCTCCCGCGCACCACCGCGGACCTGGTGCGCGACGACCCGCAACCGCCCAGGAAGGCGGTCTACGCCGCGGTGGTGCGCGCCGACCAGCTGCTGACCGGGATGATCGCCGGGGCGGCGACGGTCACCGTGCTGTGCCTGTGCGTCGTCGCGCGGGCGGGCGGCACCGCGGTCGTCGTGCTGCTGTCCGTGTTGTCAGTGGGGTTCTGCCTGCGCGCCCGGCTCTACCCGGCCCTGCGGCAGCGGGCGCCGCTGTTGCTGGCGGGCGTGGCCGCCGCGGGCGCGCTCGCGCTCGGCCCCGGCGCGCGGCTTCCGTTCGCCGTCACCGCGCCGGTGCTGATCGTGGTGGGCGGGCTGGCCGTGCTGGCGGGGCTCAGCCACAGCAAGCGGCTGCCCAGCCCGTTCCTCGGCCGCTACGCCGAGCTGCTCGAGGTGGCGGTCGTGCTCGCCTGCGTGCCCGTGCTGTGCGCGGTGCTCGGGGTGTACGGGCTGGTCCGCGGACTGGGCGGGTGAGCGGTGGCGTCCAAACGCGACCTGCTGCAGGCGCACCAGTTCCTCGCGCAGCGGGCCATTTCCGCGCTGGTGACGCGGGAGCCCGATCCGGAGCAGCCGCCGTTCCGCCGTCCGGGCGGGGCCGCGATCGGCAGCATCGTGCTGGGGGTGCTGGCCCTCGTCGCGGTCGGTGTGTACGGGCTGGTCAACCCCGGCGGGAACACGACGTGGCGGGACCGGCCCGCCGTGATCGTGGCGAAGGAGACCGGGGCGCGGTACGTGTACCTCGACGGGGTGCTGCACCCGGTGACGAACTACGCCTCGGCGCTGCTGGCGCTCGGTGAACGTGCCGAAACGGTGTCGGTGTCGCGCGATTCGCTCGCGGGTGTGCCGCGGGGTGCGGAGATCGGGATCCCCGGCGCGCCCGACTCGCTGCCGGACCCCGGGCAGCTGCTGACCGGTGGCTGGAGCCTGTGCTCACGTCCGGTGCCCGGCCCGGACGGCTCCACTGTGGACGAGTCGGTGCTGCTGGTCGGGGCCGGGGCGCCCGGGGGAGCGCCGGCGGAGGCGGTGCTCGCCGAGGTGCCGGCCAGCGGTGACCAGTACCTGATCGCCGGGGGCCACCGGCACCGGATCCGGCAGGCCGACACGGTGACGGTGGGGCTGGCGCTGCAGTCGGTGCCGAGGATCCGGACGGCCATGGCGGTGGTCGACGTGCTGCCCGCGGGGGAGCCGATCGCGCCGGTCCGGCCGGCCGGGCTGGGCGGTCCGTCGTCGGCGGTGCCGGGGCGGGCGGACATCCGCGCCGGGCAGCTGCTCGTCCTGGACACCGCGGGCAACCGGGAGCACTACCTCGCCGAGGCGGACCGGTTGCGGCCGATTTCGCCGCTGCAGTACGACATCCAGCGGGCCGACCCGGCGACGCGGCAGGCGTACGGGGGCGGCCAGCCGGTGGGTGTCCCGCTGGGACCGGCCGAAGCCGCGGAGGCCCGCATCGCGCCGGCCGCGGACGCGGGCCCGGGCGCGGCGCCCCGGCAGCGCCCGGAGTTCGCGGCGGGCGACACGATCTGCGCGACGTACGAGCCCGGGGCCGCGGCGCCGGTGGTGCACGTCGGCCCGCGGATGCCCGCCACCGCCGCGATGGCGACGCCGGGCCGGACCGGGCTCGGGATGCCGCTGGCCGACCGGGTGTACGTCGAGCCCGGGCGGGCGGCACTGGTGGAGGCGATGCCGAGCGCGGCCGCGTACGCCGGGACGGTGCTGCTGGTGACCGACCAGGGGCGGGCGCACCCACTGGCCGACCGGGCGGTGCTGGGGGTGCTCGGGTACGGCGAGGCCGCGCCGGTGCGCCTGCCGGCGGGGATGGTCAGCCGGGTGCCGCTGGGGAGCGCTCTGGACCCGGCGGCCGTGCTCGGTTGAGCACAGCGAAGCCCCGCCGGAAAGACCGGCGGGGCTTCGGCTGGTGGGGCAGTGAACTCAGCTTCCCGGCAGATCGCTGAAACGTCTTCAGGGGCGGCCGGTGGTTGCACCAGGAAGAACATCTCCTTCTGTGGTACGTCTCGCACGGGTTTGGCCGGCGGTGCGTGCCACCCTGGGGTGATCAGCGGTCCGCCGGTGGCGGTGGCACCAGGAACATCTCCTCCGGCAGTTCGTCCCGCACCGGCTCGGCCGGGGGCAGTTCCGCTCGCCGCGCGCGCCAACCGGTGCGGCGTCCGCGGGTCAGCACCAGCGCCACCACCGCACCGAGCACCGCCGCCGCGAGAGTCAGCACCGCCAGCAGCCGCGCGCCGGACGTGCGGCCCGCCCACCAGGCGGACACCCGCACCTGCTCCGGGTCCGGCGAAGGGCGTTGCAGCACTGGCGCCGCGGCCGGGGGCGCGTCCACGAGCGCTGCCGTCAGCGCCCGGTACGGGTTCACCATCCCGGCCCCGTACGCCGCCCCGCCGGGGGACGGCGTCGCCGTCGCCAAGAGCCGCGCGGCCACCTCGGGCGCGGACAGGTCCGGACGCGCCGACCGCACCAGCGCCGCGGTCGCGGTCACGAACGGCGCGGCGAAACTGGTCCCGTCGCGGTACTGGTGCCCCGCCACCCGCGCCGCGCACAGCACGCTTCCGCCGGGCGCCACCAGGTCCACCTGCGGCCCGATCTGCGAGCTCGGCAACCGCGCCCCGGCCATGTCCACCGCGCCGACCCCGAGCACGCCGTCGTACCCGGCCGGGTACGTCACCGGGCCCGGCGCCGGCCCCTCCTGGCCGTTGCCCGCGGCCGCCACCACGACCACGTCCCGCTCCACCGCGTGCCGGATCGCGTCGCGCACGAAGTGGTCATCCGCGCCGCCCGCGACGGACAGGTTGATCACGTCGGCGCCGGCGTCGACGGCGAACCAGATCCCCCTGGCGAGCACCTCCGGGTCGATCCCCTCGGTGCCGCCGTCGCTTTCGCTGATCCGCACCGGCAGGATCGTCGCGTCCGGCGCCAGCCCGGTGAACCCGGCGCCCGCGACCGGCGCGGCCGCGATGATGCTGGCCACCCCGGTGCCGTGCGAGACGCAGTCGAAGCCGCCGGGCAGGTCGCCGACGAGGAAGAAGTCCTGCCCTCGCAGCACCTTCCCGGGTTGCCGCAGCTGCGGGTGGTCGGCGTCCACCCCGGAGTCCACGACGGCGACCACCACCCCGGCGCCGGTGGCGTGCTCGTGCACGGCCGGGAAGTCCAGCGTCTTCTGCGCCCACGGCAGCTCGGTGACGACCGGGCTCGCCGGGGCGGGCTCGCTGCCGCACGCGCCCGGCGGGGGTGCGGCCGCGGCGGCTCCCGGACAGACGACGACGGCCGCCGCGAGCGCGGCGGCCGTCCCCAGGTGAACCGCTCTCATGACGTGCCGGTCAGCCGCCGCACCGCGCCGGTGCCCTGGTTCTCGGCCGCGAGGTAGTCGGCGACACAGCCCATCGCGTCGTCGCAGAGCCGGGCGTAGCTGCCTGGAATCGCGTCGGCCCTGGCGGTGAGCTTCTCCGCGATCGGCAGGTACTTCTCCAGGAACGCCTGGGCGAGCACGTCGCTGCCGAACCGTCCCTGCGCCGCCTGGATCGCCTGCTTGTGGTTCGCCCACGCCGATCCGAAGTCCTCCCCGACGGCGCGCAGCCGGTTGATGCTGCGGGTCACGGCATCGGGGTCCATGTCATAGCCGGTCATCGCCACACTCCTCGATCTTCTTGTCCAGCTGGGTGATGAAGGGATCGGTGTGCACGTCGGTGTGCTCGTACTTCGCCCCCGGCGGCAGGTAGCGGCGGACGATCTCGAACAGCTGCCGCCGCGACTGCTCGACCGCGTCCCGCACGGTGTCCACAATGGAAGCGCCGAGCGCCTTCGCGTCGGCCGCCCGGTAGATCCGCGGGTCCAGGTGCAGCTCCCGCAGCTCGCCCCGCCCGGCCACCGTGACGCTGACCAGACCGTCCGGGGAGTCCGCGGTCACCTCGATGGCCGCGATGCGGGTGCGCGTCTCCAGCAGCTCCGCGCGCAGTCGTGCGTGGTCTGTCATGGGATCTCCATAAGATTGTTGATGTTCAGGACGGGATGTTCTGGATGCCCAGGGCGATGGGGTGTGGCTGATGGGTTCTTGCCCCGTTGGGTGGCTTCC